>REDE01000010.1 GCA_007693635.1 Flavobacteriales bacterium
ACTGGTAAGTTGATTATTGTAAGCCGGGAATGCATTAATATGGCGATGAGCAGGGAGCTATATTTGAAGAGAAACTGTGCCGGAAATCGGGAAAATCACAAGGCCAAGTGGCAACTATTTTTGGAATAGTATTTGAATTTGCATGGCTAGGTTGGTTAAGGACTTGGCAAACTTATGCCCTCTATATTAGAATTTAACCAAGACATGAGTTTCTGGCTCCTATAAATTTCATAGCCAATAGAGTACCAGCCCCTTCGGTTCATAACGATTGATAGAATTTTGCTTTTTCCTGAATATAATTCTATAACTATTCTGGCATCAATTGAAAGTTCGGATTGATTAGTATTAAAGGGTTCACCTAACAGTTCTATTAAAAAAAAATGACTTAAAGACGTCGAATCATCAACTACAGTAACCTTATGACCATAGTCACTGGGATTAATTACGTCAAACTCGGATAAAGCTAAAGTAGTTCGAAGTGTTAAGGGCAAATGATGTATAACTAAGCTATCGATATTGATGCACAAAGATTGGGCATAGCAAGTATTCGCAAGTACATTAAAAATAACTATCAGACTACAAGTTAAGGCCTTCATTGTAAAATTTATTAATTCAACGGTTTACCATCTTTTAAATCACTGACTTTACCTGTTTTACCATTCTTTCCATACTTCCATCCCATCTTTGAAAAAGATCCGCCAATTGTTTTTAGGAAATACCCTTTATTGTGACTTTCACGCTTCCATGAATTTGACCAATTAGACTCCATGTTTTCAATAATCCACTTGTCTTCATAATTGTCATAGTCTCCCACTTCTTTGGCCATTTGTGCATCAAACCTTGCTATTCCTTCTTCGTCACCAGCTGCAAGAAGAGCATTGAATTCGGCTATTTTCCCGTACGGATCTATTTTGTTATAAAAGGCATGACCTATTTCATGGAAAAGACCACTTGAAGCACTTTGACGTTCATTACCATCTGGGCTTATCAATCCTGTTCTATGTCGCCACAGTATCAAATCGGGTGGAAGGCTACCCTCCTCAATATCTATGCTCTTTAAGGTTATAGCATTAATAGCAGTGGCCTGACCAAATTGAATAATTGCACTCGACGTATTCCATTCTGATTGTGATTCTTGGATAGCCACATGATTAATTTGGTCATCAGCCATACTTCTAATCGCACCTTCAGGGTCAAGTCCTCTTCGTTGAATTTTATTTAATGTACGGACAGTTTTTCTCACAAATCGATCTCTAGGTAGTTTTAAATTAGAGCCATAAGTGTAAGCTACCATTATCGGGTTCCCTCTAGAATCTATTTCACCAGATTCATAATAAATATAAATCTTCTGTCCATCAGGATCCACATAATAAACTGGATTATTAGCGGTAAAAGCATAAGGCGCTATACTTGGATACTTAGCTGCAAAAGGATCAATACTTAACCACCTCCCCAATCTTGGGTCATACCCCCTTGCTCCAAAATCTATGTGATTCCCACTCCCCTTCACCTCATCATCCTTCTCCATGCCGTTAAACCCATACCTATACTTCTCGCTATTGTAGCTTCTACCGGGCATGGCCATTCCGAATGGGTAGTAGTCGTTGGCGGCGATGATGTCGGGTGAGAAGGAAGTGATGTCTCCGCTGCTGGTATTTGCCCAGATGTTGTCGGAGATTACGGAGAGGATGTTGCCCGAGCGAATCGAAGCATTTTCATCATTGCAGAAATTATTGTTGATGAACGGCACAGGTATTTCGGTCATTCTGGGTTTTCGTTCCGAAGATAGTGGTTCTTAATTGAAATGGATGGTAAGGATGATGTATTTTGCATCCAATCTATTGCACTCCTTTTATACAATTTCATGTAATTGAGCCAAGTATAAATATTTACATGCTATCATCTTTAATTAGATAGCCGCATATTTGACATTCAATTCTCGAACCCTTGATTGACTTTCGTCCACGCAATAATGCAACAACATTTAATATGTTCGAACCGCCTTGTGCTTGTACGGATCCCACTTCTATCTCAATTAAATGACCGGAGCCACATCTGTTGCAGCCCGACTCATGATAGCTATTCACAACCTTATGATAGAGGGTTTCAATTCTCTCTATCGTTAAACCCCTTGATTCTATCTCCTGATCGATTAATAGCTTCCCATTATGCATGTAAGACGGATACTTTATCTTTTTCAAAATACTAAGCTCCTCATCCGACAAAGAATTTATGAAAAATTCCGTTCTACTCATCATATTGATTATTTGACGGTATGCCTTCCTGATATTCTAACTGTTTAATTACTACACCTTCCCTATCGTAGAATAAAGCTTCGCCGTCCAATTTCCCATTTTTGTAATTTAACTGGGAAGAAAATTGGCCATTCTCGTAAAATGAGAATGCAATACCATTTTTTTCACCGTTAGTTTTTATGAAGTAGGTTTTCAGCAAGCCAGTCTTGTGGTACTCATGGACAACCACATTTGCTCTATCGCCTTCTAAGCCGTGATAAAAATATTTGACTCTCGGTATCGTTTTCATTTCGTCATAATAACTGAAGACAATCGAATTTGTCTCAACTTCTTTTCCCTCAAATTCGCAAGCTACTAGGAAAATGGCAACGGCTGCAATTAGCAATTGACTATTTATCTTCACTCTTAAGTGGTCTGGGAACTTCTTTGTTTTTTTCATACAATTGATCACTATTGAATTCAAACACACCCCCATTTCCATAAGTAAAACTTCTACCGCTTAAGTCTTCTGGTGTCCTTAAAAATAAGATTTGATCTGCCTTAAAGCCATTCTTTTTGTTCATGCGTAATAAGCCATTTTTCATGTGCCCAACCTCAAGGGTTTGAGTTTGACTAAAATCATCAAGTGTTGCCTCTCCTTTTTGGATTTTATCAATTTGATCATTTGAAAGAGCTATGGCTTCAAATTCATTTAAATCTCTGCTGTAAAACTGCTGATTCGCCATTTTAATAGCATGATCGAATGTCTCAAGGTCTCCTGTTTGTCCTGCTAGGAATAATCCGAAATCTGCAACTTCAAAATCGAGGTTCTCCAAATTATCTGGTAACAGCTTCATTTCAATTGCACTCATTCCACCACCGACCGCGTCAAACATGCTATATTTAGCTCCAAGTGCTGTAAGAGTAATTTCTAATACTCCTTGGAATGCATCCCTTAAAAGCTCATTATTGACAACTTCTTGCTGTGGCTGAGTTCTTGAAATACTAAGTGACTTTATCTTCTCCAAGCCTTCCAATTCTATAAAAGCAATAACTTGGTTCTCGCTAAAAGCGTAAGGACTATTCCAAGGATATTTAGCCGTTAAAGGATCCACAGCAAAGAATCTTCCAATCCTCGGGTCATGCATCCTGTACTTGTAATTCACGGAATTTCCTCCCCCTTTGATCTCATCATCTTGTTCCTGTCCCTGGAACCCATACCTGTACTTCTCGCTATTGTAGCTTCTACCGGGCATGGCCATGCCAAAGGGGTAGTAGTCGTTGGCGGCGATGATGTCGGGTGAGAAAGAAGAGATGTCTCCGCTGCTGGTATTTGTCCAGATGTTGTCGGAGATTACGGAGAGGATGTTGCCCGAGCGAATCGAAGCATTTTCA
>REDE01000110.1 GCA_007693635.1 Flavobacteriales bacterium
CTTAGCCATTTGTTGTTTAGCTGATTAGGACAATGCCCTCCACAAGCTCATAGAACACTCTCTGAGCCCTGCGCCCTGCGCCTGCCGTATGGCCCTGTCCGCTACAATCTCCCCGAAACCCCTCTAACTTTATCTTCAATTTCCAATACAATATGACTTGCTGTATGTGAATTGATTCCGATTTTTTTGGCAATAACTAAAAGGTCATTGCGATTAGGTTTTCCTTTAGCATTCACTGTAGTTGTGTGATGTCCATTGAATCCGATGCTCGGCAAAATATCGTAGGCTGGAGAAAGATGCCATTCATTTTCAAAGAATTGAAAAGAGAAGTTTTTCGCATGGTCATCTTTATTTTCGATTAAAACGTTGAAGACCATCAGGCGGTAAAGCATGAGCACCTGTTCCATATTTTTTGTCAGAAGTAAACAGGCTTGTAGTAATCCTTCATAATCCAATGAAGGTTCGCGAAAGTTTGCGTGTAACAATCCCGCTGCACTAATAGTGTGGATTTTAGCCTCAGTAATTCTGTCGAAGCGTTTTGTGCCAAAATACTTGTTTTCAAATAATTTTGTTTCCGGCATTTTGATGCCACAATCTTTGGCTAGCAGTGAATAGCGATACTCAATTTCACCCATATTCTCAGGATCATTATGCGATTTGAATTTTACCAGCCATTCTTCATTGTCAATTCTTACAAATACTTTTGGACGAGCTCCTCCCGGAGATCCACCGTGTTGATAAAGAGTTTCAATTCCTTTTGAACTTTCATCTGATGAAAGTATTTGGCTGGCATCTTTGGCTAGTTGGTCAAAATCGATGTGCTCATTTTGTGATGCTTCGCTCCAATCGGGGTGGAATTCCAAGGCCCCGCGTCCATTGGTTCCTACTAGGGCGAGACGTTGCAAAATATTGAGTTGACTCGGGTTAATACCCTTATTTTTTAAATACCTATCGAGAATCAAACTTCCCCAACCATCGGGTAAACAATCATCAAAAACCCCAAATCCACCCTGAAACGGCGTTCTTTTAGCAACGAAAACCTCCGATTTTAAGGGAAGGAAAAACGGTGAAATTGAGAATCCAGTTTGAACAAATTCCGGATCATACTCAAAAGCACAAAGATGATTACGAGTCACACCTAGCGTCCCGACTTTTTGCGAATGATAAAATACGTTTACACGATCTATTTCCTTCATTTTTTCGAAGCTCTTTGGCGTTTTATTTCCTTTTTCTGCGTGATTACTTCTTCGATACTACGGTATTTTTGTTGCGAAAACAGCTCGTTAAAGGCCGGTGTTTCGTCCAATATAGTGGCGCATAAGACTAAATTACGCAAACTAATCTCACCCGTATTCTCAAACCGACGATAGGCGTCATATCCCATTCCAGCTCGTTTTGCGAAGTCTTTTTGTGTGTAATTTAATTCAAGTCGGCGCTGCTTCACCCGCTTCGCTAAATTTAGCAAAACCTGTGAAACCACCATCTCATTAATTGTGTTTATTTCCATAATTAGATGGCAAATATACGTTTTATTTGGGTTATTTACGTGTTTAGTTGTTTGGGGAGGGTCGAGTTTGTGGGGACGATAAGGGGCGATTAGGGAGTGAGGGGGTGAGGAAGTTAGCTGATTTTAGGGGTACTTGGCCGGTATATCTTTGTGTGCCTTTGTGCATTCTTCGTGAACCTTTGTGGAAAAGTCTCTGGGTATTTTAGCAACCCAAACCTCCCAACCTGAACTCATTATTACACAGAGGATCACAGAGGGTTTAGGCGTTTAGTCGTTTAGTCGTTGGGGGCTGGTCGAGCGTGTAGGAACGATAAGGGGCACGGTACATTCCTATGACTAGGTGTTTAGACGTTTATGCGTTTATTCGTTTGGGGTGGGTTGGGCTCGTGGGAACGATAAGAGGCTTGGTACATTCCTAGCCAAAAAGCCGTAGAGAGGAAATCTATATGATTTCGTGTGGTCGAGTCCAACGGCCATTAATAGGCGTTCCGACTCCCGACTCCCGACCGCGCAGTGCGCCAAGCCGTTAATCCCACAATCTCCCCGTACCCCTGGCCTCGTACCTCAGACCCGTGCTCTCCGCTCTCCGCCAGTCCTATGACCCTACGAGCTAAAACCTCCCAGAAGCCCATGCATCCCACCCGCGCTCTGCGCCCTGAGCTCTGCGCCAGCCGTATGGCCCCTCACGCTAAAACCTCCCCGCACCCCCAATCAATCCTCCTCCCCGCACGCCCTAGGTCCCCTCTTTACGAAGTTTGCGGTACTTGAATCGCTGTCCGGCAGTGTTGCCCAGTCTCTTGCGTTTGTTTTCTTCGTAATCGGAATAACCACCCTCGAAGTAGTACACACTGGCGTCGCCCTCAAAGGCAAGAATGTGGGTGCAAACGCGATCGAGGAACCAACGGTCGTGGGAAATGATAACCGCACATCCAGCAAAATTGTCTAAGGCCTCTTCAAGTGCGCGCAAGGTGTTGATGTCGAGGTCGTTGGTTGGCTCATCGAGCAAGAGGACGTTGCCGCCTTCCTTGAGTGCCATAGCTAAATGCAGTCGGTTGCGCTCACCACCGGAAAGTACCCCGACTTTTTTGCTCTGGTCCTGACCCGCGAAGTTGAAGCGACTCAAGTATGCACGGGCATTCAAACGACGACCTCCTAATTCGAATTCCTCATCACCATCGGCAATGATTTCGAAAATGTTTTTCTCGGGAGAAAGCTTTTCGTGACTCTGATCTACATAGGCAATCTTCACGGTATCACCAATGCTGAAAGTCCCTTCATCCGGGGTTTCAGTCCCCATAATCATACGGAAAATGGTGGTTTTACCCGCGCCGTTGGGACCAACAATCCCCACAATACCGGCGGGTGGAAGGGTGAAGTTTAAATTCTCGTATAACAACTTGTCGCCAAAGGCCTTTTTTACATCCTTGGCCTCGATGACATTGGTTCCCAATCGGGGTCCGGCCGGAATGAAGATCTCGAGCTTTTGCTCTTGTTCTTTGGACTCCTGACTAAGTAGTTTTTCGTAGTTGCTCAAACGTGCTTTGGACTTGGCTTGGCGCCCTTTGGGATTCATACGTACCCATTCCAATTCGCGTTCGAGGGTCTTGCGCTTTTTGCTGGCTTGCTTCTCTTCTTGTGCCAAACGCTTGGATTTCTGATCTAACCAACTGGAGTAATTGCCCTTCCAAGGAATGCCCTCGCCGCGGTCAAGTTCGAGAATCCATCCGGCAACATTGTCGAGGAAATAACGGTCGTGCGTTACCGCAATAACGGTTCCTTTGTACTGTTGCAAATGCTGCTCTAACCAGAATACCGACTCAGCGTCTAAGTGGTTGGTGGGCTCATCGAGAAGCAATACGTCGGGGGTGGAGATGAGCAAACGGCATAGGGCAACACGACGACGCTCACCACCGGATAGGTTTTTGATGGGGGTGTCGGATTCCGGACAGTTGAGAGCACTCATGGCGCGCTCCAACTCAGTGTCGAGTTCCCACGCATTGCTGGCGTCGATTTTGTCCTGCAACTCGGCCTGACGGTTCATGAGTTTTTCCATTTTATCTGGATTCTCATAGACTTCCGGTAAGGCGAAATCATCGTTGATTTTGTTGTATTCTTCTAAAAGTGCCGCGGTTTCGGCCGCACCTTCGCGAACCACCTCAATCACGGTTTTGCTCTCGTCGAGCTGAGGCTCTTGTTCGAGATAGCCTACGGTATATCCGGGGGCAAAGACCACATCGCCCTGGTAGTTTTTATCAGTCCCGGCAATGATTTTTAAAAGGGTGGATTTTCCTGAGCCATTGAGACCCAAAATCCCGATTTTTGCACCGTAATAAAAACTGAGGTAAATGTTGTTGAGAACGGTTTTGTTGCTGGAGCTGAAGGTTTTGGTTACCCCGCTCATGGAGAAAATTACTTTTTTATCGTCAGACATGTTTCTGTGGTTTTACAGGATTAAAATTTTTTAAAACACTTTCCTAAAAAAGTGATGAATAGCTCTATGGTTTGCCGGCCATTTTTTTTAGTTCTTTTCGGCGTTGTAATTCGGTCATAATAAGTTGCAACTCCCTACCGGTTTGTCCTTTTACCGAGGTGTTTTCCTCCGCGCGGCGGATGAGGTACGGAAGGACTTCCTTCACCGGACCAAAGGGTAAATACTTGACGACGTTGTAACCAAAATGGGCGAGGTTAAAACTCAAATGGTCGCTCATTCCAAACAATTGCGAAAAGTAAATGCGAGGATCGTTGGGCGATAAATCTTTTTCTTCCATGATATTGACCAAGGACATGGTGCTGGCCTCGTTGTGGGTGCCCGCGACCAGACTGATGTAATCAATATTTTCAACAATGTACCGAACCGCTGCATCGTAATCGCGGTCGGAAGCATCCTTATCCGGCTGAATAGGGGAGGGGTAGCCCATGAGTTCGGCACGTTCGCGTTCTTTTTCCATGTAGGCGCCGCGTACGACTTTGATTCCGGGGAAATATTTTTGCTTGATTGCCCGTTCGTGTAAGGCTTTGAGATATTCCAAACGATCGTGGCGGTACATTTGAATGGTGTTGTAAATCAGCGGCTTCTCAGTATTGAATCGCGCCATCATCTCCTCAGCCAATTCGTCGATGCCGGCCTGAATCCAACTTTCTTCCGCGTCGATCATGACGGGAAAACCCTTGACCGCGCCGGCAGAACATATTTTGGTCACCCGCTCGCGCACCCGATCCCACTCGCTTTCTTCTTCCTTACTAAAGGCCAATCCAGCCGATTTTTTTTCTAATAACTCATGACGACAAATGCCCGTGACTTTAAACACCGCAAAGGGAATGGCGTCTTGAATCTCCGCAGCCTTAATGGTTTTAAGTAACTTACTGGTGGTTTTTTCAAACTCAATCTCGTTTTGGTTGCCTTCTACTGAGTAATCGAGTATGGCCTTTACGCCGTAAGCTTTTATTCGCTCTATCGCCTCATTGCTTTCCTCGACACTCTCTCCGCCACAAAATTGCTTGAAAATGGTCATGCGCACCAAACTCTGCAAGGGTAATCCGAGCTCGATGGCCGGCACCAAAACCTTTTTACCCAAGCTAACTAGGAAAGGATACCCGAGCATTTTAAACATGTAATAGGCCTTTTTCAATTCTCCGTCGGTACGGTAGGAAAAGGCGACTTCAGTGTTGTCGAAATTTATCATAAATACGAGCGTCAAGGCGCAATTGAGCGGTTATGAGTACTATTTTCCGTGGTTTGAAAAATTAAAATAACGATTGGTTAATTGCGGGCAAATGTACAAAGCAAAATCATCAGAAGAATGAACCTGAACAACGGCTTTTTTTGCGAAATTCATCGCTTTTTTTGATATGAATTTTTGCCCGAATGACCATGATGCATTGTTTATATTTGCCCCTTCAAAAATCGCACATAATACCCTAGTGGTATCGAAAATCATATTAAACGATCGTATGCAAGTCTATCAACCCCAAGAATTAGAAGCAAAGTGGTACGCCTACTGGATGAAGAATCATTGTTTTCGCTCGGTCCCCGACCAGCGTGAACCTTACACCATAGTTATTCCACCTCCGAATGTTACGGGAGTTCTCCACATGGGACACATGTTGAATAACACCATCCAAGACGTTTTGATTCGTCGCGCGCGCTTGCTGGGAAAAAATGCTTGCTGGGTGCCGGGAACGGATCACGCTTCCATTGCTACGGAAGCAAAGGTGGTTGCGCGTTTGGCGGAGCAGGGTATTAGTAAAAATGATTTGGGTCGTGAGAAATTTTTGGAAGAAGCCTGGAAATGGACGGAAGAATACGGCGGCATCATTCTCGACCAACTCAAGCGCTTGGGCGCCTCCTGCGACTGGGATCGCACGGCTTTTACGCTCGATGAAACGCGCTACTCGTCGGTGATTAAAACCTTTCGTGACCTCTATGAGCAAGGTTTGATTTACCGGGGTTTCCGCATGGTAAACTGGGATCCACAGGCGAAAACAACAATCTCCGACGAGGAGGTGATCCATAAGGATGTGCAGGCAAAACTCTATCACGTCCGTTACCAAATTGAAAATTCTGAAGAGTCTCTGGTGATTGCTACTACACGTCCGGAAACCATTCTGGGCGATACTGCTATTTGTATTCATCCGGAGGACGAACGCTATACGCACTTGCACGGTAAACGCGCCATTGTGCCTATCGCCAACCGCAGTATCCCTATTATTTTGGATGAATACGTCGATCGTGAATTTGGTACGGGCTGTCTGAAAGTCACCCCCGCACACGATGTGAACGACTACGCGCTTGGTGAGCGTCACGACCTGGAAATTGTGGATGTCCTGAATGAAGACGGAACGCTGAATCAGCACGGACTGCACTACCAAGGTCAAGACCGTTTCCGAGTCCGTAAGGCCATTGCGAAAGAATTGGCCGAGTTGGGCGCTCTGGTGAAGGAGGAAGAATACGCTACGAGTGTTGGAACCTCTGAGCGCACGGGCGCGGTGATTGAACCGCGACTTAGTCGTCAGTGGTTTTTGCGCATGGAAGAACTTTGTAAGCCGGCACTGGAGGCTGTAGACAATGCCGAGGTGAAACTCGTTCCGGAAAAATTTGGTGCCACTTATCGCCACTGGATGGAAAATATCCGCGATTGGTGCATTAGTCGCCAACTCTGGTGGGGTCACCAAATCCCGGCCTTTTATTACGGAACCGACGAGGATTTCGTGGTGGCGGAAAGCGCTGAAGAAGCCTTGAAACTCATCCACACAAAACACGGAAATACCGATATCAAACTCGAAGATCTTCGTCAGGACGCCGACGTTCTGGACACTTGGTTCTCGTCATGGTTATGGCCGCTCAGTGTTTTCGACGGTATTAATAATCCGGAAAACGAGGAGATTACCTACTATTATCCCACCAACGATTTGGTGTCGGGTCCGGATATTCTCTTTTTCTGGATCGCGCGAATGATCATGGCCGGGTATCATATGCGAGCTGAAAAGCCTTTCTCTAACGTCTACCTCACAGGAATTGTCCGCGACGAAAAGGGTAGAAAAATGTCGAAGCAGTTGGGCAATTCTCCGGATGCATTGAAATTGATCGAAAAGTACGGTGCCGATGGCGTGCGTGTGGGGATATTACTCTCCGCACCTGCGGGTAACGACTTGCTGTTCAACGAGGATCTCTGCACCCAAGGACGCAATTTTGGCAATAAGATTTGGAATGCGTATAATCTGATTCAGCAGTGGACTCCAGACGCGAATCAAACTCCGGCAGAAGGCGATCATTTGGCCATTGAATGGTTTGAAAATCGCCTGGCAGAAGTCCTTACTGAAGTCAACCACGCCCTCGATCGCTATCGTCTTTCGGATGCTCTGATGATGATTTACAAACTCGTATGGGATGATTTCTGTAGCTGGTATTTGGAAATGATTAAGCCGAGAAATTCGAAAGTCATCAACGCGGAGGTGTACGAACGCAGTCTTGAACTTTTTGAGAAATTGCTGGTCATCCTCCATCCTTACATGCCATTTATCTCGGAAGAATTGTGGCAAAGTATGCGTCAACGTGCCGAGGGTGAAACCATCATGTACGCCGCTTGGCCTCAAGCAAAAGAATACGATTCGAAGGTATTGAAATCTTTTGAAGAAGCGCGCAGTATTATTACGCAGGTCCGCCAGGTTCGTATGGACAAACAAATTGGCTTTAAAGAAGATTTTCCTCTGCTGGTCAATGCTGCGATGACCAATCAATTTACCTCCATCATCTGTAAGATGGCACGTTTGTCCTCGATTGATCAGGTAACAGAAACACCAGAGAATTCAGTGAGTTTTCTCGCTGCGGGGCACACATTTTATTTCCCATTAGGGGATTCAATTGACGTAGAGGCGGAAAAGGCCAAAATCGTGGAAGAGCTGAATTACCTCAAAGGTTTTCTGGGCAGTGTGGAGAAAAAATTGAGCAACGAACGCTTCGTGGCGAACGCTCCGGCAGCAGTTATTGATAATGAGCGCAAAAAACAATCCGACGCTCAAGACAAAATAGCCCAACTGGAAGAACGTTTAGCCTCGTTCTAATTGGTGCTTGACCATAAAGTCAAAGTGGCTAGGCTAGAAAGTTCGAGAGCGAGGCTTGCGACCCCGATCGCTATCGGGGAATATCAAGGAGTTTGCTAATGTAAATGACTGGATATTCAACTGAGCATAACGAAGCTATCGGAGTTTATAGACAGACACTAATTAAAGTGCTTTGATATGCGCCAAGGCCGCCTCAATAATATCGTCGATGCCTTGGAGGCGCGAGGCTTCGGTCATGTGAACCTCAATATCGGGGGCAACACCTGGTTCCAGCGAAAATCCACGTCGGTCGAAGGTGCGTGTGGTGCTGAAACGGTAGCGCCAACCGTTGGGTAATTCTGCGTCGATCGGGGTGCCACCACCACCGCCCGTACTATCGCCCATGAGTTTGATGTGCTCGTTGTACTTCATCATCGTAGCAAAGTAGGTGGAGGCACTGTAGCTGCGTCGGTTGATGAGCACCACTACCGGACCGGTGAAGGCGCGCGGGTGCGGACTGAGTTGAACGCTTTGTAAGGCACTGAAATCATTCCTTCCGGGACCCTTGCGTTCCTGTACCGAATATACATTTTGGGTTTCTTTGATGAATGCCGATGCGAGAAATAGAGCATTACCCAGCGATCCACCGCCGTTGTGCCGCACATCGATGATTACACCTTTACAAGAATCAGCCCTTTGTAACACTACATTGAGATTTGCGCCGCTTATGGGGGAGGCAAAACTTCCGTATTGTATGTAGAGCACCGAATCGATGACTTGGTGGCGGAGTGCTCCGCTAATTCGCGCATTTTCTTGGAGATAATTGCGCATCACCAAATCCGCATCAAAGTTGTCGGGATGGTCGAGGTACCAGCGCCAATTGCGACTGAGATCAAATTCTGAGACCAAATTGGTGTGACCGTCACGAAGTACGTAAAGCATTTCCGCCAAGACATCAAACAACTGCTGATCGCTCATCTCTGGTCGTATTTTGGTGGAAAATGTGTCCGCCACCAAATCCCAATCAATGTTTTTGAGTTCGAAAAAACTGTACTTTTCGTCGAGTGTTTCCCACATTAATTGGAAAATGCTCTCCAGATCGGCTTCGGGTTGCGGACTCATTAGCATTTTCTCGCAGCCTATAATCCCGAAAAAACTGAGGATGATAAGTATTTTTCTGTGCATGTTCTTAGAGTTTGTACAGCAAATAAAACTGCAATTGGTGGGATCCCAACTGTGAGAGATTATCTACCGAGTCGGAGAAATACGTCCACGTGTACTGCAGTCCCATCTGGTTGCCATTCATTAGGAGCATTCGCAAACGCATGCGGGTTTCCAGCATGTAGGCGTTTCCCCAGTGTCGAGGTGAAATGTTTTCGGTGAATCGTCCGAAAAACCTGGTAAACGAGGGTTTGGTTCCGTAGCCCCATACCGGAAGTGCCGCAAAGCCCTCGGCAATCCAGCCTTTTCTCAAAAACCGAAAGTGATACTGGGTCCCTGCAGCTGGACCCACTAGGGCGTAAGCATTCCAGGTTTCGCTGCTGTTGGAGTGTCCGGAATGCAGGCGATACTGCACAAATACGGGGAGACTCACCCCCGCGAGGTGTCGCCACTTTTCGGAGACTTGTATTTCGTAGAAAAAATGATTTTGCAAATTGGCATCCGAGGCGGTAATTCTCGTGTTGAGTGGGTTTTGTGAAAAATTCGGATTCAGCAGGTTGTAGTGCGCTAAGAGTTCATTTTCAAAAATCCATTTTTTTCTGTGAAAATGCGTGCCTATGCCGAGGCCTCCCCCCAATCCGCGGTAGTGTACGGGCGATTGAGCCCGGTCGAGAACGCGTTGGTATTTGCCACTGAAAATAGGCGTGATGTAGGTCCCCTCGACCCGAGTGGCGTTTTGGGCAAACAACCCACTGCTTATCATCAGCATCAATGCGACTAAAAAACGCTGTTGCATGCGGCTACTTTTTTGCGAAGGTAGTAGTGAAGGTGTTATCTTCGCAAAAAAATTAACCATGCGGAAGGCACTATTCTTTTTCCTCGCTATTTCGGGACTCACGGCCTGTAATTCGGCAGAAACCCCAGCAACTACAGAAAACCAACTACCAATGGATGTACATAGCAGTTATCAGCGCTCGGAAGCCCGGGTGACGCATCTTTCTTTGCAATTAAATGCTGATTTTGAACAACAAATTTTGCGTGGTGTCGCTACTTGGACGCTTGAGTCCAATGCCGCGGATACGCTTTGGTTGGATACGCGTGGCTTAGTCATCGTTTCGGTAACCGATGCCGATGGTAATGCCTTGGAGCACCAGCTTGAAGCGGAGGATAAAGTTCTGGGGAGTCCACTGTGGATAAGCGGGATTCGCGATGTATCCCACGTGAAGATTAGCTACCGGACTACGCCCGGTGCAGAGGCGATTCAGTGGCTCACTCCGGAAGGGCGGGCGCCGTTTATGTTTACCCAGTCGCAGGCCATTTTGGCGCGCACCTGGATCCCTTGTCCGGATAGTCCGGGCTGGCGCTTCACCTACGATGCCGAGGTGGAAGTCCCTAAAGAACTCATGGCGCTAATGAGTGCCGAAAACCCCACCGAGCGCAGTGCCGACGGCGTATATCGCTTTGTGATGCGTCAGCACATTCCCTCGTATTTGATGGCCTTGGCGGTGGGTGATGTCTATTTTTCCAAATTGGGCGAGCGCTCGGGTGTGTACGCAGAGTCGGATATACTGGAAGCTGCCGCCTACGAATTTGCGGAGGTTGAAGATATGATTGAAGCTGCGGAGGATCTTTACGGACCTTACGTTTGGGAGCGTTATGATATCTTGGTTTTGCCGGCAAGTTTTCCGTTTGGAGGTATGGAAAATCCGCGTTTGACTTTCGCTACACCTACGATTATAACGGGCGATCGCTCGTTGACTTCCCTAGTTGCCCACGAATTGGCGCATTCTTGGTCGGGTAATTTGGTGACCAATGCCACATGGAACGACTTCTGGATCAACGAGGGCTTCACGGTGTATTTTGAACACCGAATCATGGAGGCAGTCTACGGCCGCGATTACAGCGAAATGCTCTCTTATCTGAGTCTGGTTGATGTCCGTGAGGAGGTCGAGGACTTCATGAAAACTCGTCCCGACGATACCCGATTGAAACTCGATCTTGCGGGCAGAAATCCCGATGATGGGGTGAGTAGAATTGCCTACGATAAGGGGTATTTCTTTTTGCGATTGCTGGAAGAAACCACCGGCCGTGAACGTTTCGACGACTTTCTGCGCGGATACTTTAAGGCGCATAGTTTCGGGGTGATGACTACCGAGAAGTTTTTGGGTTATTTGCGCGAACATTTGCTTTCAGAAGAGGAGTGGAACGCGGTAGGGGTCAACGAATGGGTATACGAACGCGGTTTGCCGGCAAACATTCCCGATGTGGTGTCTAAACGCTTTGGGGAGGTATTTTCCTCGATCAAACACGAGGTGATGGACGAAAATAGGTGTCCGAAAAATACCGAAAACTGGTCTACGCACGAGTGGTTGTACTTTTTAGGACAACTGGGACAGTTGCGCGATGCAGGCAACGATCAAATCAACGCCGATTTATTAGCAATGTTGGATTCGTGTTTTTCCATATCAAAATCTACCAACAGTGAGATTTTAGCCGCTTGGTGGTTACTGGTCGTCCCGGCGAAATACACCCAGGCCTACCCCGCGATGGAGGATTTTCTCGTACGCGTGGGTCGAAGAAAATTCCTTACACCTACCTACCGAGCACTCAAAGAAACAGGGCAAATCGAAGAGGCCTGTCGCATTTACAGTAAGGCTCGACCCAATTATCACTTTGTCAGTCGCCAAACCATGGATGAATTATTGGAAAATTGCCAAGGCATATAACAATTTTTTTTCCCTGACGTTGTTGTGATATGTTTCTTTGTACTATGAATCGACGGATACTCATCTGTGCTTTGTTTTTTCAATCCATGCTGACTTTCGCTCAGGTTGGTGGACGTTCGGTATACAATTTTCTCACGGTGACTCCGGAGGCGCGGGCCGCTGCTTTGGGCGGTAAAAACTTCGCGCATTCCGAGGCGGGGATTGAATTTGCAGCTCATAATCCGAGTCTGCTCAACGAAAGTATGCACGGTTATTTGAATATGAATGCCGTGTCGCATCCTTCGGGGATTTTCTTCGGATCAACTCGATATGCGCATCATTCTGAAAAATACGGGACCTTTGGCTTTGGTTTCCTCTTGGCCAATTACGGAACTTTCGACGGACGAGATCCTTTGGGATTGCCCACTGGCACCTTTTCCGCTACGGATTTGGCCTTTCAGGTGGGCTATGCCTACGCAATTACCGAGAACTGGAAGTTAGGCGCCAATGCCAAGTTCATCAATTCTACATTTGAGATTTACAGCTCCTTCGGTATGGCCACCGATTTAGCTTTGCTTTATACCATTCCCGAAAAAAGGATGGACGTGACTTTATTAGCCAGAAACCTTGGCGTGGAGTTAAATCCGTACACCACCGAGCGGGGGAGTCTTCCCTTTGATTTGGCCTTGTCGATCAGCAACCGCTTCGAAAATTTACCATTACGCTGGTTTGTAACCCTCGACCAACTCCATCGTCCGGATGTGGGTTTTGCCAATCCGGCCAATGCAACCCGCGATCCCAGTACCGGACAAATGGTGGATGAGGAATTGACAATCATCAATCGCTTTGCCCGTCATCTTAGTTTTGGTGGGGAGTTTTCGCCCTCCAAAGGATTTCATTTTGCAGCGGCTTACGACATCCGACGGGCGTCTGAGATGCGCACGGCAGCTTTTCGCTCCTCAGCGGGATTGAGTTTGGGTTTGGGATTTTCCGTGAAAAAAGTTCGTTTCAATTATGCACGTAACATCATGCATATCTCCGGAGCATCGAATTTGTTTAGCCTTTCCCTTCGCATTGACCAAAAAGACTGATGGTAGATTCTAAAAAACAGCGTGTAGTCGCTATCGACGGATATTCAAGCACAGGTAAATCAACCATCGCTAAGGGCTTGGCGTCGCGTTTGGGCTTGGTGTATATCGATTCAGGTGCTATGTATCGGGCTGTTGCCTATTACGCCTTGGAAAATGGGTTGATCTCTGATGATGGAAAAATCAACACCGAAAAGTTGTACGACGCGCTGGATACGATTGAAATCGATTTTCATTTCAATTCCGAAACGGGTAAATCCGAGACGCTTTTAAACGCTGAAAATGTGGAGAATCAAATTCGTACTCCGCGTGTTGCCGCGGTAGTTAGTGAGGTAAGTGCACTTTCACGCGTAAGGAGTTTTTTGGTTTTTCAGCAGCAAAAGATGGGGGAGAAAGGAGGAATAGTGATGGATGGTCGTGATATTGGTACGGTGGTTTTTCCCCATGCAGCGGTTAAAATTTTCACCACTGCAGCGGAGGATATTCGGGTAAAAAGGCGTTTTGACGAATTGCGATCCAAGGGAGATAGCTCGGATATGGAATCGGTGCGGGAAAATTTACTTCACCGTGATCACATCGACGAGAACCGTGCGGATAGTCCGCTTCGTAGGGCAGAAGATGCCATTGTGTTAGATAATTCTCAGATGAGTATGGACGAGCAACTCGAGTGGGCAGTTCGTTTGGTACAAGATCGAATGGCCTAAATCCCGACTTACATACGTCCTTCCTCGATCGATTCTTCAATCATTTTTTGAATGTGTGCGATGTATTTCTTCATCGCGGTTTCTTTTGGCATGCCTTCTAACCGGCTCCATGAATTATGCTTAAAGGTTTGAATCACGTTTGATGATTCATTTGGTCTGGGGTGAATGTTATCCCCTTCAGTGGCTTGTTTGAAAAAACCGTAGGCAATCAGCATATTATCGGCCGTTTGCGTTGGCATTTGATTGCCAATTTCCACGTGCTTCCAAAACTCTTTTTCCAAAACTTCTTTTTCCATTGGTTCAGGGTGATTGTTGATAGCAAAATTAAAAAAAAAGCCGGTCATCAATAACCGGCTTTTTTTTATGAAATAACAGAATTAGTTTCCACCAAATCGAGCCATTTCTTCATTGAACGTTTCTTTGAATCGCTCGTAATTGAAGTCGATTTTCATCGACTGGTCGCTGGTAAGTGACTGGTAGTATTTGTCGAACAAGTCACCACCGCTAAGCTCTAGGGCTAGGTAGTAGCGGAACTGACGGCGATCACCGACTTGCGTCATGCGCTCACAGACGGTTTTCACGCCGCGGAGTTCTTGATTGATTACCGTACGGGCATTTTGCTCAAAGCGCTCAAGTAGCTCTTCGGTATTGTTGAACTCGGAAGATTTGATGTAATTGTCGCCAACGACCTTCATGGTTGAGTTGAGTGAACCCGCGAGTTCAGTACGGGCATTTGAAAGTGCTTTTTGTTTGGCCACATTAGCGTCCATACTCTCTCCAAAAGCAAATGCGCGGAAGAATTGGTCATCAGAGCGGAATTCTGAGCAGGGAAGTACAACTTCGACTTCACCGGCCGAGATGCCAGTTTTTACTGCGGGCTTTTTCTTTTTACACGCTCCGGTAGAGAGGATTAATCCAACACCCAAAAATCCGAGGAGAAATAACTTTTTCATGGTTACGTTTTTAGTTAATGTTTTTTGCAAAGGTACTTTTTCAGCAGATTAAAAGTATCTTTTATCGCGTCCAAAGATATTGCGTAGTTTTCAAATGATGTGCCATAAAAGTTGTTACGGACAAGGAATAAAATTTGGGTCGTTGACAAAGGGGTCGCTAAATGCCGGATTGGTTACAAAGTCGGCATCGGTTAGGGTTTCCAAAAAGGCTTCTAGGGCTTGTTTGTCGTATTCTGTTAGGTTGAGTCCCATGCCTACGTGCTTCATATTCACGTCGATGGTTGCCGACATTTTACCGCCGCTGTTGTAGTGATCGATAACTTCACGCAGGGTAGCGAATCTCCCATCGTGCATGTAAGGACCGGTTAGTCCGATATTGCGAAGCGTAGGGATTTTGAATTTCCCGAAGTCACTGGGGTCACCGGTAACCTCGTAGCGTCCGGGGTTCATTTCTCCCGGACCGTCGATGCCGTTGTTAGAGAACTGTACCGCACCGAAGGCTGCGAACGTCTGACCACTGAAGGTCGCTCCGTGACAGTGGAAGCAGTCACCTTTTTCACTGAGTTCGAAGAGGAAGAAACCGTGTTCTTCCAGCGGGGTAAAGGTGGCTTGTGGCGGATTTTGCAGTTTTGCCTTATCGTATTTGGAGTTGCTGGAAATTAAGGTACGTTGGAATTGAGAGATCGCCTTAATGATGCGGTCTTGAGTAACATTTTCATCGCCGTAAGCGGCTTTGAACATCGCCGGATAAAAATCTACCGCAGAGATTTTTTGAACGACATCTTCCCAGGTATTATCCATTTCGAGGGGATCCACAACCGGAAAAAATGCTTGGTGTTCGAGGGAATGACTGCGACCGTTCCAAAAGAAATGACTCTGCCAAATCATATTGACAATGGCCATGGAGTTGAGTAAACTCTCTTGTCCGTCAACCCCCAAACTAAATTGTCTGCCCGGATCGGCAAAGCCTCCTTCTTGCTTATGACAGCAGGCGCAACTGATGGTATTATCCCGACTAAGTCGTTTGTCGTAAAAGAGAAATCTTCCCAATTCAACTCCCTCTTCAGTGGTTGGATTGTCCACCGGGATAGGCATTGGATTAGAAAAATGCGGAGGAGTTTCCAACCGAATAAATGTCGGATTGTGGTCGTCTCTACCGGTGGTTTCCGAGTTATCACGCTGACAAGCATGGCCCAACAGAATAGCGCCAACAATTCCGATGATGCTTAACTTCTTTTTCATATTCTGTACAAATTGCTTTGGTTGTTGTGTAAGTCGCTGTGTGTAAACATCTTGATTTTTTGTTTTCAAAAACCAGCACGTGTATGCTGAACAAGGTATCACAAAAACCAAACAGATTAAAGTCTACACCAAATATACAGATTAATTTTCGATTAGTTTGTAACCAATGGCACAAAATTCACGTTTTTTTCAAAAGTGTAGCGATTCCATTGTTAGCTAATCTCTATTATCTTCGCCGCATGAAGATTTTTAAATTAGGCTACGGACTAATACTTATTTTCTCTTGGTCGTTGTCTTCCTGCGGATCACTGAAGTCGGTGGAATCGGGGACATCGGGCTATCCTGATTTTGTTTGGGACGATTCTCCGCGGGTTCGGGAAGTAGAGCGCGAGCGGGTTGTGACGCCCGTCGTGGTGGAGGCAAAGCCGGAGGTTAAGATTTCTAAAGTCGAAGAAGAATCGCAGACAACATTAAGAGGATTTGTAGAGGAGTGGATAGGGACACCTTATGCGTGGGGCGGAAATACCAAGAGTGGGGTAGATTGCAGTGGTTTCACTCTTCAGTTGATGGAGTCGGTTTTTGAAGTCCAGCTAACGGGCCGCCGGGCGGAAGATTTTTTTCATCAAGTTGAGCCTGTTAAAGAGTCTGAAGCCCAAGAGGGTGATTTGGTTTTCTTTCGCATTCGCGGAAAGCGCATCGACCATGTAGGGGTTTATTTAGGTGACGGAAAATTTGCCCACGCATCAACATCCAAAGGGGTTATTGTGAGTCATATCGACGAAGAATATTATCGGCGTCGCTTGTTCCGGTTTGGTCGAATTCGGGGAGGCGTTTAGTTGTTTATTCGTTTATGCGTTTAGGCGTTTAGGCGTTTAGGCGTTTAGTCGTTTGGGGCGGGTTGAGCACGTGGGAACGATAATGGGCGTTTAGTCGTTTAGTCGTTT
>REDE01000009.1 GCA_007693635.1 Flavobacteriales bacterium
CCGCGGAGGGTGTGTATTTTTATCATCTTAAAATAGGGAAGCAATTGCACCAAGGTTCGTTGCAGTTGTTTAGGTAACTGCATTTAGGTATCAATGCCTAATTGGCCTAAAGAAATAGCAAGTATTTAAGAAAGTAACGAAAACAACACTAAGCATTAAGATAGAGTTGCCTCTCCCCTTCCGTCAGCTTTTCAATAGCATATCTGAGCATTGTGCGCGGCATGCGCTTGTGGTACTCGTCTAAGAAGGTGGTGAGGCTTTCCTTTGAAAGCTTCCCCATTTCCCGCAGCATCCAACCGGTTGCCTTATGCATCAGATGGTGTGGATGATTGAGGAAATACTCCGCTAACATGAGCGTGGGAAGAAAATCCTTCTGCTTGATAAAATACGCCGTGCCCAAAACCGCAATCCGCTGCATCCACAAACTGTCTTCCTTTGCTATTTCGTAGAGATTATCGGCGCTTTCATAATGATAGCAAAAGTGACCCACGATGTGAGGCGTTGTTGTATCTATCAAATCCCAATTGTTGATATAACCTTCACGAGCTTTGGCAAGATAGAGATTGTAATAGTTTAGGCGTTGGCTCTGCATTTTAGCCTTTTTATACCAGTCGGCCAAAATAATTAAAGCGATGAAGCGTACTTCGTGGTAAGAATTCGTTAGTGCCAAGTTGAGGTCGTCTTCGGAGATGTTGGGAGAAAACTGTTTGGCGATTTTACGCTGATCAGGTACGGTGGCTCCAAAAAACAAATCTCCTTCGCCATAGCCGCCGGGCTGCGTTTGAAAATACCGTGCTGAAGCTTCCTTGCGCTCACGCGTAGCCACTACCTTTAGTTCAGCACAAATGGCTTGAATGCTTTTATTTTTTACTTCTGTTTCCACTGTAAAATGCGCGTACGTCTTTGGTAAATTGTTCCAACTCTTTAGGGATGGTGTACATCATATGGCCACCTTCGTAATACCGCGTTTGAATATTATCGCGAAACTCAGGCGCTATAAACATGTGATTTACTGTATAATCCGTAGCGAAGTAAGGCGTTGCCAAGTCGTAATACCCGCTGCAAATCAACACTTTCAAATCTTTATTCTTATGAATGGCATTGCGCAACGTTTCCGCCACATTCAAATAACGATTTTGCGCACTGCCATAGTTCCATGGATGAACATTTCCGGTGAGAATTTCATAAACCGTTTCGTCCCATTTGAAGTTTAGGTGATTGCGAAGGTGATCGTTAATTGCCATAGTATATGGTCCAAAAATAGAAAGGTTGTAGCTCGGGTCGAAATCGTATGAATCTCCCGCAGGTTTCTTATCCCTACCCTTAATCAGGGCGTCAAAGCGACCCACTGTAAAGCCTTCATCGCGAAGCAGTTCTTTGGTAAACATCCAAGTACTCAAGCGGTAATGATGACTGGCAAGAAAGTTTTCCGACAAACCGGTATAAATCGCTAATTGCTCACCCAACTCCTTGCGCTCTTCCATGCTCAAGCGATCGCCCTTGTTGAGAAAAAGCGTATAAACACCTAAGGCGTACTGCTCCACCTCTTCAAGGAAATTTTTCAAGTTGGGAAAACGATTGCGATCAACCTTGTTATGCGCCCAGGCAGCGGCGGCGAAAGAGGGTAAAAACAGGGCGTGAGGTAAATCATTGCCATCGTGAAAAGCAAGAGTTTGAAAATTAAGTACCGCTGAAATCAATACTATACCATTCAAAAACATACCATGACGATCTTGCAGATAGCCGGATAGGCCCGCGGCACGAGTAGTACCATAACTCTCGCCTGCAAGATATTTGGGCGATGCCCAGCGATTTTCTTTAGATACATAATGACGAATAAAATCACCTACACTTTGAACATCCTCGGAAACTCCGGTAAATTGAGACTTTGACTCTCCATCTTCCGGGCGACTAAAGCCGGTTTCAATAGGATCTATAAAAACCAAATCGGTCTCATTTAACCACGAATATTCATTATCAACAACCTTATATGGCGGCGCCGGCGGCAAGCCATTTTCGTTCATAAAAACCCTTTTAGGCCCTAAAGCACCCATGTGCAGCCAAACTGAACTCGACCCGGGCCCTCCGTTAAAAACAAAGGTTATGGGTCGATTTGGCCCATCATTTTCAACAGTATATGAAGTGTAGAATATCCTTCCAACAACTTTTCCTTTAGCATTGTGCAACAGAAGATGTCCGGCCTCGGCGCGGTAATCATAGCGCTTGCCTTCTAAAGAAATCTTGTGTTGGGTAATAGCGGGCTCGGGCCAAGTTCGCGTGATTCTTTCCGCATCCTGAGCAAATACCTTGGGTAATGCGCCAAAAAGTAGTAATACCCCAAAGCAAATAGGTAAAAACAATGAAGAAAAAATGACTTGTTTAAAAAAACGATCTCCTACCATAATTAAGTAATCTTTAATTAGTTTCTGTCCATAAAGTACCCGTGGCTAGGCTAAAAGTTCGAGATTGAGGCTTGCTACCCCAATAGCTATCGGGGAATAATCAGGGAGTTTACTCACGTAAATGACGTAATTATTAACAAAGCATAACGAAGCTATCGGACTTTATAGACTGCCACTAATTTATTTACGAAGCACAAAGTAAAGACAAAACTCAGGTATTTTAATACCGAAACACCGGATTTTATTTTAAAATTACAGAAGTTGAGATGCGAATTTGAAAAAAACGGAAATTTTGCTTAATGCTTTGATCGCACAAGTTTGGAAACCAATTCTAATGCCGGTTTTACGATGTACTTTTTCTTGGTAGGCACAATGTCTCCTAACAAAAAACCCCATGGTTTCAGACCTTCAATGTGATCAAAAATCACCTTAATTATTGCTATAAATGGTATGGAAAGAAACATACCGGTAATGCCCCAAATTGCGCCACCAACGAGAACCACTATTATAGAAACTAAAGCGTTGATTTGTACACGAGAGGCAACCACACGGGGAACGATTAAATTGTTATCGATAAATTGAATAAAGGAATACATCCCCATAACATAAAACATGTGAACCGGTGATTTCGTAACCAAAGCAACGATCATGAATACAAGCACTCCGAGAATTCCACCTAAATACGGTATAAGATTGAGGATAGCTCCCAAAACCCCAAGCAATATTGCGTATTCAATTCCCAGAATATACAGACCAACGGAATTTAAAATAGCAACGATAACGAGTTCTACCGAAAGACCGACAAGATAACTTTGAATGATTTTTTTTGTACTGCCAAGAACTTCTTCTAAGGCTTTATGGTGCTTAAATTGAAATAAACGCAGGATAAACTCTACAAACAAAGGCTTAAAATACAATATCATACATAAATAAACCGGAATTAGCAGTGAGGTTGCAGCAAGTTTGCCAGCCATTGAGATATTCTTTCCAGTTATCATACCTCCTAATTGATTGTATCCATTTGTCAATATCCAATTTTCAATTGTTGATGATTTCACATTTGTCTTGCCTGAGAACCATTTCAAGAATTGATCGCTCATTTCATTGAACTTGATTTTCATTTCCGGAACCAAAAAGCAAATATATTAATTTTCATTAACATAATTTACAATAATTAACCTCAAATT
>REDE01000007.1 GCA_007693635.1 Flavobacteriales bacterium
ACCCGCACCACACGTCCTTCACCGTAAGTATCGATTTATTAGGTCGGGGAAACACCACGGGAATTTCCGCTGGTGACCGCAGTCGCACCATCCTCGCATTGGTCGATGCCGATACCCGTCCGGATGATTTTGCACGTCCGGGACACATTTTCCCCTTACGCGCGAAGCCCGGTGGCGTATTGCGCAGAACTGGCCACACCGAAGCGGCAATTGATTTAGCGCGATTGGCCGGACTCCAGCCCGCGGGAGTTATTGTGGAAATTATGAATGAAGACGGCAGCATGGCGCGCCTCCCACAATTGATTAAAATCGCGGAAAAGTTCGATTTAAAAATCATCTCTATTGAAGACTTGGTGGCTTATCGCATGCAAAATGAGAGTCTGATACAACTGGAAGACTCCTTCGACATCCCCACCAAGTACGGGAATTTCAAACTTTACGCCTTTCGCCAAACCACCAATCAGCAGGTGCACATCGCGCTAAGCATTGGCAGTTGGACGGAAGCTGAGGCGGTTCCCGTGCGCATGCACTCCAATCAAATCGGAGCCGATTTAATCAGCATCATGGAAAGCGATCCGGGTATACAGCTCGACAAGGCGCTCAAAGTCGTTTCAAAAGAAGGCTCAGGTGTAATTGTGTACATGAACCAACTCAGCACCAATACAGATTTACTCAGTCGCCTCAAGAAGTTTAAAGAACGCCTCGACGGGAAGTCGGAGCGCACCATGAGCTTTGGGAAAGACCCGCGCGACATCGGCATTGGCGCCCAAATTCTTCATCACTTAGGCGTTAAAAAAGTAAAACTCATCACCAACAATCCCATCAAGCGCATTGGTGTGGTGGGATACGGCTTGGAGATCATCGAAAACATCCGCATGTAAATTCACTCTCTTAATCAATACCACAATGAACAAGTTCCTCATCACTTTAGGCATAATCTTAAGTCTTGGCCTTGGCGCACAAATTCCTGAAGGCACCGTACTCTACGATCGACACGGAGAGCGCGTTGAATGGGATCAGTTGATCAACGATCTTGAAAAATCGCAGTATATTCTCTTCGGCGAACTTCACGGTACACGCGCTTGTCACGAGATGGAAGTATATCTCGCCCGTACGCTTCATCAACGCAGAGGTGACAAACTCGTTTTGGGAGGTGAAATGTGGGAAGCCGATCAACAACTTTTGGCGAATGAATTTACCAGTGGGAAAATCACGGCCAAACAATACAAAGCCGACGCTCGCGTATGGTCGAATTTTGAAAGTGACTACCTACCATTTATGACCATCGCTCAGGAAAAAAACCTGCGCTTTATCGCCACCAATATCCCCCGTCGCTACGCCTCAGTGGTCTATCACCAAGGCAGTGAGGCATTGTTGAATTTCAGCAAAGACGCTAAGAGTTTGATGCCCAAACTGCCGTTTACTTTTGACGCGGAAATGCCCATTTATCAAGAAATTTCTGGTGCTGCTGGCGGACACGGAAGTCCGAACCTCGCCGCCGCCCAAGCCTTTAAAGACGCGACCATGGCGCGCTACATTTTGGAAAATACCGGAAAAAAAGAAACCTTCTTTCACATTAACGGCGAATACCACTCTCGCGAGTTTCAGGGCATTTACCAGTACCTGCGCGTGGGAAACAAAAAAGCTCAAATCCGCAGTATATCCTGCGTATTTCAAGAGAAAACCAGTCGATTACACCCCGATAACCTCGACCGTGCCGATTACATTCTAGTTATAAAATCACCTGAAAAAGAAGATAATGACCAAGCTGAAGGAAGTCATTAAAATATTGGAAGAATGGGCACCTGTCAAACTACAGGAAAGCTACGACAATAGCGGACTGCAGGTTGGACGGCCCGATGCGGAAGTCGAACGTGCGTTGGTGAGTCTGGACATTACCCCGGAAGTCATCGAAGAGGCAAAAAACCAGGATTGCCAGATGATCATCGCGCATCATCCACTCATTTTCAAACCTCTAAAAAAATTAACCGGGGCAAATATTGTGGAAGAGTGCGTGGAATTGGCCATTAAGTACAACATTGCTTTGTACGCCATTCACACCAATCTCGACAATGTGCAGACTGGTGTGAATAAAATTTTAGCCGATAAACTAGGGCTCCAAGAAACCCAAATACTACAAACCGGTAAAGAAAAACTCCAAAAGTTGGTATTCTACGTTCCCCACGCCAGCAAAGAAAAGGTCGTAACGGCCATGTTTGCTGCTGGAGCGGGGAAAATTGGCAATTACGACGAATGCAGTTTTAGCACCCAGGGCGAAGGCAGCTTTCGACCCTTAGAAGGTTCACAGCCCGCGATAGGCACTACCGGCAAGCGACACACAGAACCCGAAACCCGCGTAGAGATGCTCGTCCAAGCAAGTTTTGTCGCCCAGGTAATTCGCGCGATGAAGCAGACGCATCCCTACGAGGAAGTTGCTTATGATCTTTTTCAAATGCAAAATGTCAATCCCAACATCGGTTCGGGGATGATAGGCACCTTAGCCAGCAAGATGCCCAAGATGGAATTTTTGCAAATGCTCAAAGAAAAACTACACTGCTCGGCCGTACAATTCACCAAAAAAGGACCGGAAGAAATTCAGCGTGTTGCCATTTGCGGAGGATCCGGTTCGTTTCTCATTTCCGCAGCAAAATCCGCCGGCGCCGATGCCTTCATCACCGGCGACATTACATACCATTCTTACTTTGATGCAAGTGATGACTTTATGATAGTGAATGTTGGACACTACGAAAGTGAACAATTCACACCTGAAGGAATCATTGCTGAAATAAGGAAAAAAATGCCTACTTTTGCCCTTCTTTTATCCACTGTACAAACAAACCCAGTTAATACGCTATAATATGGCCAACGAAGTTTCCACTGAAGACAAACTACGCGCGCTTTACGACCTACAACTCATCCACTCACGCATCGACGAATTGCGTTCGGTTCGTGGTGAATTGCCTTTAGAAGTTCAGGATCTTGAAGACGAAATCGCTGGTTTGGAAACCCGCTTAGCGAAAACGAATGAAGAACTTGAGGGTATTGAAAACGAGATTGCGGACAAAAACAACCTGATTGCTGAGTGTCGTGAAAAAATCGGCAAGTACGAAGAGCAGCAGAAAAACGTTCGTAACAACCGTGAGTTTGACGCCTTGAACAAGGAGATTGAATTTCAACAACTCGAAATTCAACTCGCTGAAAAACGCATCCGTGAATTCCGCGCACGCATCGATAACAAGAAAGACAGCATCCAGAATCTTCAAGAACGTATCGAAGAGCGCTCTTCACACTTAGGATTTAAAAAATCTGAGCTTGACGGAATTCTTGCCGAGACCGAGAAGGAAGAAAAATGGTTGGAAGAGAAAGCGCTTAGCTTTGAAGCGAAGATTGAAAAACGTCTGCTAGCAGCCTACAAGAGAATTCGCAATCGCGCGAAAAATGGCTTGGCAGTAGTTCCCATCGCGAGAGGAGCCTCGGCAGGTTCATTCTTTACTATTCCCCCACAACGTCAAATGGAAGTGGCTAACAGAAAGCGTA
>REDE01000036.1 GCA_007693635.1 Flavobacteriales bacterium
TTTGGGGTATACACACTTTCCAGGCGTGCTCCTTCGACCACTCGGACACCTCTCCTAGATGTCTTAAAATGCTTTTGTGAAAAGCGGGTGCAAATATACAATCATATTGAACCGACGCAAGTAAATAGTTTGAATTTAATTTACACATATAGGAAGGTAGATATAACTTTGCACAATGCAGTCAAAAAACTATATTCTTTGGATGACCGGTCTCTCGGGGGCAGGAAAATCTACTATTGCGAAAAAACTTCTTGAGTTTTTGAAGAATAATAATCATAACGCCTATGTCCTCGATGGGGATGTTTTGAGGAAAGGACTGAATAGTGACCTGGGATTCTCAGATAACGATAGAAAGGAAAATGTTCGACGCACGGGTGAAGTCGCCAAAATTCTTTATTCGGCGAATGTGACCGTAATCGGCGCGTTGATTTCTCCGTTTAGAGTGGATAGAGAAAAAATCCGTCAATTATTCCCGGCAGACTGCTTCGTGGAAATATTTGTTGATTGTCCGTTGCCGGTCTGCGAACAACGCGACGTAAAAGGTCTGTACGCAAAAGTCCGTAAAGGAGAAATCAGCTCCTTTACAGGGATCGATTCAACGTATGAGAAACCATTGCATCCTGAATTGCATTTGCAAACTGATGAAATGACGGTTGATGAATGCGTTCTGGAAATTACTGAATACCTAAAGAAGCTTAACACTGCTGCTCTATGATCGATTACCATCTTAGTCACCTCGATATTCTCGAAGCGGAAGCCATTCATATATTAAGGGAGGTGAACGCGCAATTTCAAAACCCAGTGATCCTTTTTTCCGGGGGAAAAGATTCAATTGTTACAACCCATTTGGCCATTAAGGCTTTTTATCCTGCGCCTGTGCCCTTCCCTCTGCTCCACGTAGACACGGGACATAATTTCCCGGAGGCTTTAGAGTTTCGAGACAAATTTGTGGAGAAATACAACTTACGCTTGTTGACGGCATCGGTGCAGGAGGCGATAGACAATCAACTGGTTTCCGAAGAACGGGGCCTACACGCCAATAGAAATAAAATTCAATCTCCCGTACTCTTAGATTTTATAGAACGTAATAAAATTGATGCCGCCATAGGAGGTGGCCGTCGAGATGAAGAAAAAGCCCGGGCAAAGGAACGGATTTTTTCGCATCGCGATGCGTTCGGACAGTGGAATCCGAAAAATCAACGGCCCGAATTGTGGCATCTTTTCAACGCTAAGCAACACCCGGAAGAACATTTTCGCGTTTTTCCAATCTCTAATTGGACCGAAATCGATGTTTGGAACTACATAAAACAAGAGAATATCGAGCTCCCATCACTTTATTTTGCCCACGAAAGAGATGTGATTTATCGAAATAACACCTGGCTGCCACTAAGCGAATTTCTACACCTTCAAGAGGGTGAACGTGTCGAAAAGAAAGTCATTCGCTTTCGAACACTCGGCGATATAACCATCACAGGAGGAATCGAAAGTGAGGCTTACAGTCTTGAAAATGTAATAAATGAAGTTAGATTATCAAGAGATACGGAGCGCGGGAACAGAGCCGATGACAAGAGAAGTGAGACCTCAATGGAGGATCGTAAAAAGGAAGGCTACTTCTAACATCTCCCGTGAACCTTAGGAGTTATCAATAATTGAGTATTAAAAAATATTTTTTTGGATACCAAAACACGTACTTTTACTGTTATATTTGCGTTATAATTGCCGACGAAATAAAAAATTGGTTTGGTTTACGAATTTATTTGTATCATTGTGGCTTGAAAAATTCATCTCGAATGACACGAAGACTATGGAATAAAGCTATTTTACTGTGTGGTTTAACTTTATTGATAACTCCAGCATTAAAGGCTCAAGACCCTCACTTTTCACAGTATTATGCGAACCCGCTTTATCTGAATCCCGCTTTTGCCGGAGTCAGTAAATGCCCATCGCTTAACCTGAATACGCGCATTCAGTACCCTGAGTTGGGTGCCTACCGTACATATTCAGCAAGCTATGATCAGTATTTTGAAAAAATGAATGGTGGCTTAGGCTTCATGGCACTGCGCGATGAAGCTGGCGGAGGGGCGCTAAACTTAACCGAGTTTAGCGGAATCTACAGCTACCACTTGCAAATTTCCAGAAAGTTTTTCGTTCTGGCAGGTTTTCAGGCAACGGTGCGTAACCGTGCTATCAACTGGGATATCTTGACTTTCCCTGACCAAATCGATCCGCTTTTCGGTTTTGTTTTGGAATCAGGAGAATCTAGACCCCCACAAGAACAAAATATGCACATCGACTTGAGTTTAGGATTTATCGGTTACTCCGAGCGATTCTACTTTGGTGTTGCCGGTCATCACCTTACCCAGCCCGATGAGCAGTTTTTTAGAGAAAGCCGCTTGCCATTTAAGACTACGGTGCACTTGGGAGCAAACATCCCCATTGGTAACGCGAGATTTGTTGGTGAAGAAAAGACTTCATTTATCCCAAATATCGTTTACCAACGCCAGGGTGAATTTGAATACTTCTTTACGGGAGTGTCTTTCAACTACAGCGTCCTTACTGGAGGTTTGGCCTATCGTCACGCAAGTATAAACCCCGATGCAGTCATCGTTCTTCTCGGCTTCTCACCGCCAGACCTACCGATGCGCTTCGGATATAGCTTCGACTACACAGTTAGTAGAATAACCATGGGCGCTGGTGGTGCTCACGAAGTTTCCATCAACTACCAATTCCCTTGTCCGACCACAAAAAAGAGAATGCAGGCAATAAAATGTCCTAAGTTCTAGTTATATAAAGGATACACCACTGAAAAAATTAGGGTCGCTAAGACTCGTTTAAAAGATAATAAATTGAAAGCGATGAATAAATTACTCGTAGCTTCCGTACTCGTTGCCGCTGTAGGTCTCGGATCATGCAGCAAAAAGTCCAGCACCACTGGCTGGAAAATCAACGATCGTAAAAACGGCGGATTTATGGCCAACCTGAACTACAAGGGTCAACAAACCGGTCCTGGTTTGGTATTCGTAGAAGGTGGTACATTCACCATGGGTCGTGTAGAAGAAGACTTCTACCGCGATTGGAACAACATCCCGCGTCAAGTAACTGTATCTTCATTCTACATGGATGAAAGTGAGGTGACCAATCTCGACTATCGCGAATACCTCTATTGGTTGGAGCGCGTATTCGATATTGAATACTATCCGGAAATTTACACCGGTGCCTTGCCCGATACTTTGGTATGGCGTGATAAATTGGCTTATAATGAAGTCTATGTTGAGAATTACCTGCGCCACCCTGCCTACAACTTATACCCTGTTGTCGGTGTAAGCTGGGTTCAAGCCATGCGTTACGCATCTTGGAGAACTGATCGTGTGAACGAACAAATTCTTATTAATGAAGGTGTTTTGAATCACATGCCTGATCAGCAGGATGCCGACCACTTCAACTCTGAGGTGTACTTGTACATGCAAGGTGAATACACGCAACAAAACCGCAAAGG
>REDE01000067.1 GCA_007693635.1 Flavobacteriales bacterium
TATCGGGAGAACATCAATGAGTTTACTCAAGTAAATGACTGGATATTCAACTGAGCATAACGAAGCTATCGGACTTTATAGACAGCCACTAATTAATCCGAAAAACAATATGAAGCTAAAGTTACATCCCTCAACAAAACTCGTGATTTTCCTCACTTCTCTCCTATATCTTTCTGTAAGCAAAACGGGGTTTTCGCAGGCGCAACCGATGGAAATTTATTTTTCCACTTCTAATTCTTTTAGCTCTGTGCCATTTAACGCACCAAGTTCAATTCGCGCAGCGTGGATATATACACCTCAGAATTTTCCAAATTCCCAGCCTGGGTTAATTACCAAAGTATATTTTTTGTCGCCGTCCACAAGTACACCAAGTTTCAATAATGTGAAGATCACGATGGGACCTACAGGGCTCCCTAACTTTTCACCCAACTCACCTTGGCTCACTGGCGGTTATACTGTATTCAACGCAGCTAACATTACGCCGACACTTACACCGGCTACAGGAGGTATTAACGGCAACTGGATAGGGTTTGATCTAGATACACCATTTGCATTTGATAATAGCGCAAACTTTTATTTTGATATCGAAATTGGAAGTACCGTTTCTTCCACTACCATATATTCTACCAGTATTCCTTTTAGACAAAACATGGGGAATATCAGTTCGTTAATCCCAGCTACGCAGAACAGTTTACCCATATTTGGATTCGACTGGATACCCGCTCCACCTTGTAACGCTCCGCCTTTTGCCGGAACTACCACTGCCAATCCCCAAAGTTTTTGTGCAGGTAATTCGACCAGACTCCAAGTTGACTCATTTGAATTAAAGCAAGGTCAAACGTACCAATGGCAATCTTCCACCGATAGTATAACTTGGGTAAATATGCCCAATGACACCAACAGTTTTCTAAACACAGTGGTTAACGACACCACATTTTTTCGGTTGGCAATATCATGCAACAGCCATACTAGCTTTAGCAACCCTGTTCGAGTAGATGCAGTTTCCAGCCCATTAAATGGCACTTACACCATCAATAAATTTATCGCAAATGATGGGAACAACTTTAGATCCTTTCAGGATTTTATTGATGCCTTAGATTGTCGCGGTGGAGTTTCCGGACCTGTAAACGTGGAAGTTGCGCCAGGTACCGGGCCATATAACGAAAGAGTCATATTCACCGCTGTGTTGAATGCTTCTGCAACAAATACAATTACCATTAACGGAAATGGAAACACCCTAACTCATGAGGCAACCGCAGTTGCCAATCGCACAACACTTAATCTAGATGGTGCGCAATTTTTCACCTTCGATAGTCTAACGATACAGGCAACGGGAACAACCTTTGGCTGGGGGGTGCATTTAGCCAATCAAGCAAATAACAACACCATCCGAAATTGTAGTATTTTAGTAAGCACCCTCATTGCAACAGGAAATTCTGCAGGTATTGTAGCAAGCAGTACTTCAAATCTTTTAAGTCCTGGCAACAACGCAAACAACCTCAGCATTGAAAACAACACGATAATCGGTGGCGCCGCAGGCATTATGCTTAATGGGAATGGAACGACTAACAATGCCGTAGGAAATGCGATTCGCAATAATGTAATTCGCGATCAGCACGCTCAAGGAATTTTTGCTAGATCGCAGACCGATCTTATCATTTTTGGGAATGACATCAGCAGACCAACGCGAGTGAATAGTGCCGAATACAGCGGAATTCGAGCGGAAATCAGCATGCGAAATTGTCGAATAGAAAACAATCGTGTTCACAGTACTAAAAATAGCATGCTCGCGCTCACCACAACCACCATAGGCATAGACTTGCGTTCCATTACCTCCTCTATGAATGCCGCTGAACCGGTAATTATTGCCAATAACCAAATTTATAATTTGAATGGGAATGGCTTACTACATGCGGTAAATTTAAACAATATTCAGCATGTCAAAATATTACACAATACGGTTTCCATTGATGTTCCCAATGCAATTGGCACAGGGGTTACGCAGTTGCTTCACGTAACATCGGCACACGTTGGGACCGAATTTAAAAATAATATTTTGTACTTGAATCGTGGTACAACAGGACAGCAGCACTTTGTATCTTCAGACAATCCTAATTTTACATTAGACATTGATTACAACGGCTATTTTGCGGAGAAACTAGGAATTAATACCAATGTAAACTTCGGCATTATCGCCAATATAAATTACCCTCAGTTTAGCGACTGGCAAGTAGCCAATAACGGTGCTTATGACCAGAACAGCATTTATCAAAATCCGGTATTTATTGGTGGTACAGGAAATGACTTTCTACGCCCCGCCATTGGAGCAATTAAAAATGTGGGGGCGAATTTCCAGAGCTTGGTTCCGGTTGACTACGATAGCGTTGCTCGCCCGGTAAGTCCAGACCCCGGTGCATACCAGTTTGATGCTATTCCTTGCAGTGGTGTTTACAATATAAATGCAGACTCAATCTACGCGGGTGGAGCTGTACTCAGTTGGACGAGCATGAATCCCGTAAATGAATGGCAAGTGGAATGGGGGATTTGCGGTTTTGTGCCCGGATTAAATAATGGTACTCTAGACTCGGTAGTAACCAACAAAACCAATTACAATCTGGTTTTACCGGCAGGACAGTGCGTCTGTGTTTTCATTCGCGAAAAATGTCCGCTTGGTGGCTATAGCAATTGGAGCACACGTTTCGAAATTTGCTCTCCTTACGAAAACGATTCGGAGCTTCTTGACATTGAACATCCCAAAAACTTCAGTTGTGGAGACAGCCTAATGGAGGTTAAGGTCATCATTCGCAACAACGGATTTTTTCCAATCACAAACATGCCGGTCACTGCCGAAATTTCGGGAGACATCACCACCACATTGAACCATACATACATTGGCAATCTTCTGCAAAATGAAATCGATACTGTAGTAATTGGTACGCTTAATACCAGCTCCGGTGCATACCTAAATATTCAGTGTTTCACCTCGCTTGCAAACGACCAATTTACGCAAAATGACACGCTAAGCGTCGATAGCGTTTACGTATTTCAACTCGACCATACTTTTAGCAATGCGAGAATTTGTCCCGGCGAAGATTCTGTTAGCGTAAGTGTTATTTCTAACGTTCCTCGGGTAGTGCACGCTTGGTATGATGTTAATTCTGGCGGAACACCAATTGGCATAGGTAACTCCATACGCGTAAGCAGATCTTCCATTCCCTTGTATTTGGCGTATTTCAACATACAAGATACCCTACATACCACATCGATAGGGGGAAATAATGGAGGAGGAAATATGGTGGATTTCGTCATTCATAACCCTATTACTATTTACGCTTTTGATATGTACCCGAACTCAGCATCAACTACTGCCGGTTTTGAAATCTACTACAAGACCGGGTCTTATTTTGGCTTTGAACGAAATGACACTGCATGGACCCTTCTTCAAAGTTATACAAATCAAACCGTTGCGGCAAACGTTCCACATCGCTTAGAGCTAAGCACACCGCTCACCTTAAGCGGAGGAGCTACTTACTCATTTTACCTCACACGTACCGATGCAAACATTAGATATTCAAATACTAACAATGAATTCGCACCCTTCGTTTCGAATGATGATTTTGATATTCTAGAAGGAATTGGTTTGGTTTATCCGTTTGGAGGTACGAATTCTTTGTTTAGACCACGTATGTGGAACGGCACCGTGGTATATGGAACCGAAACTTGCTCGAATACGCGTATAGAAGCAAATATTATTTTTGGCGATACCATATTTGCGGATTTCGATTGGACTACCATTAGTCATACGGTAAGCTTCCGAAACACCAGCGTCAATGCCGACTCCGTCAAATGGTACTTTGCCGATTTAGGAACTGCCACCGGCGACAGCGTATCCTTTCTGTTCCCGGAAACCAATAGCTATCAAGTTTGCATGGTCGCCTTCAACGAATGCGGTTCAGATACAATTTGTAAACTCGTATGGGCACAGAATATCTCTGTTGATGCGCACGGACTTGCCGCCAATTTAGAAATATTCCCCAATCCCAATAAAGGAAGTTTCAGCTTGAGTTTCCTACAAGAGACTAGAGGTGATTTAAGCATTGAATTGATTGATCTAAAGGGCAAAACATTATTTCGTGAAATCACCAAAGACTTCATAGGGCCTTTCAGCAAAGAGTACCAATTAGATCAACTCGCTGCCGGAACCTACATGATCCGCTTGCACACTCCGCAGGGCATCATCACCCGACGCGTGGTTATCAGTCAATAAAATGCAATAGCTCTACCCCATCATCCATAGGGCGTTTCTAGATTTTGTGTCAAACTGATGGTTTTTTGGGCGCCAATTCGCGCTTTCCGCTCCAAGTCCTCGGCTAAAACCGCCGTTGGTGCAACAGCGGACAAGGAGCTCCTACCGTCGCTCTTGTCCGCTGGCACCAACTGGCGTTTTAGCCTCCGGGCTTTCCGCTGCAATCGCGGGCGCGGGCGGATAGTAGCTCGTACGCGTGGGAGTTTGATTGATTTTTGGGGGTGGGGTTACTAACGCCCTCTACCTCTGCGAACCAAACCACGAATTATCAACACCTGGGAAATTAGCAATAGCAGATTAGCGATGATACTCCCGTATGTATTGGAACTCAAATCACGGAAATTCAATACCGAAATATTGTATATTAGCAATATAAGGGTTAAGAGAACGAGCAAATAGAGAAGTGTTGTGATGCGTTTATTTGGGTTGATCATGTATAAAAGCAGTTAATTTGGGAAAAAGAATTTCCTCACTCAAAAAAATAAAAGAACAAAACAATCTGTTCACGAGTAAGTCCGTCGGCGCGACCTTTAGATCGGCCACTGCCGTCGAAAATACGGTCGCCTTGCACCCGACCGATTTGCCGACCTTGGGCATCGAAAAGTCGGTCGCCATCCACCCGACCAATTTGTCGACCGCTGGCGTCCGTGATGCGATTCGATTCAAAGCGACCAATGTTCCTACCCTGCGCATCAAAAATCCTACTCCCGTCCACCCTACCAATCATCCGGCCTTGGGCGTCAAAGTAACGATCCGCTTCTACACGACCAATGGAACGCCCCTGCGCGTCGAATATTCGCTGGGCATAAAGCTCCCCTGACAAATTGAAAAGCAGGCATACTATGAACAGAAAAACACTGGAAAAAATAGGGCGCCGCATGTTTAAGACGTTTTAAAAAGTCGATGTGAAATGAGTCCGAAAGTTACTTAAAAACTCCTGTTTTTTGGCCTCTTTTAATTTTTATTAGCTGGTAGTTGATTTTTAACAATTTTATCAAAATCACTTTCAAATAATCTATCCTGAACAATTCTATATTTTTCGAACTCACTTTCAGCGTGCGCTTTGGATATTTCGGCAGTTACTTTTCCTGCGTTTTGTAAAATTTCTCTATCGGTCGCTTCTATAAATTTATTCAAGCGACTTTCCCAATCTTCCATGGTCATGGGGATTTGCCTAATAGCCATATCTTCTGCAATATCTAAATAGGCAGAAACAAGCCGTTGAAGCTGTTGCATTTCATTTTCTGATAAATAGTTTTTGGCTACACTTACATCAAACTTTTGGATTTTTCCCCTTGGAGCATCTTTCCAAGTGGTTAAACCCATGTTTTCTTTTTGGTGGTCTGCTCTATTTACGATAACCTCAGCTGCAGTTTGCCCATGAATGGCCCAATGCAGTTTGTTTTGCACAGTAGAAAAAAACCGTTTGGTTGCTTGTGCGGTTACATCATAGTCGATCGCTGTGCTGTAAATATCTGTTATCTTTTGATAGAACTTCCTTTCGCTCAAACGGATTTCTCGGATGCGTTGTAGCTGTTCTTCAAAGTATTTTTTACCGAGAATAGTTCCGTCATTTTTCAGACGTTCATCATCCATAGCAAAACCCTTGATGGTGAACTCTTGCACAATTTGCGTTGCCCATTTTCTAAATTGCACAGCTCGCTCAGAATTTACCTTGTAACCAACCGCAATAATCACAGAAAGATTATAGTGTTTTGTATCGTAATTTTTATCGTCTTTAGCAGTTATTCGAAATTTTCGAACAACTGAGCTTTCCTCCAACTCGGTATCTAAAAATATTTTTTTTAAATGATAATTTATGGTATGCGTTTCCACACTGTACAGCGTTCCCATCATTTTTTGTGATAACCAAATGTTTTCATCTGAATAAATTGCTTCAACGCCACCGTCTCCGGTAGCTGCAATAAACGTTAAGTATTCGGCCGTAGAAGAACGAATTAATGATTTTTCTTCTTTGTTTTCTTTCTGTTTACTCATTGTCTCGATATATAATTGTATTTAGCACACGACAAAAAATAAATTGAAATCAAATTTAATGTAATTAAATACACTGAGATATTTGGCCAATAAAATGACATTTTGTATGTTAAAAGAATATTTCTTTCGAAATTACTTAATACAAAACGCCCGTTTAGATCGCAAAGATACGGATATGCTAAGCGTATTTTAATGACATTTAAACGAGTATTTGCTTTAGTAAACTGCTTTATTATTCTCCGATAGCTATCGGGGTCGAAAGCCTTGCTCTCGAACTTTCTAGCCTAGCCACGTTGACTTAATGGACAATATCAAATTAAGATATCTGGATTTCCTCACTCGAAAAAATAATAAAACAAAACAATTTGCTCACAAGTAAGACCTTCTGCTCGTCCAATGGTTCTGTTGCTGCTATCGAAAATACGAGCGCCATGCACTCGACCAATACGTCGGCCTTGAGCATCAAAAAGGAGATGTTCATCTATCCTACCAATTAATCGACCGCTGGCGTCTATAACACGATTGTTTTCTAATCGACCAATATTTCTTCCCTGCGCATCAAAGACTCTACTCCCGTTTACCCTACCAATCATCCGGCCTTGAGCATCAATATAGCGATCACCATACACACGTCCAATAGTGCGACCTTGCGCGTCGAATATTCGCTGGGCTTGAACGTCCTCAGGAAAATTTACAAGAAGGAATCCTGCGAAAAGATAAATCCTAAAAAAACCGTAATGTCGCATTTTAAAGGTGCTTTGAAAATACACAGCATTTAAGTCTGCAAGTTACAATAAATCTCTTGTTGTTTAGCCCTATATTTGAACTCCATATGCCAAAATAAAGATTATGAGAAGCAACCCAAATTAAACTGAAGAAAACGTATTATGAGCTACGGAGCAGGACACGTTATGGACATGATAAATCGGTTAAAACAAAACCGAGCACAACGTCCATCTAACCGACCCAAGTTCAAAGAAAATTATCGTGAAGGAATTTATTCATCTAAAAATAAATTCAAACCTCAGAGTCTCCGACCTGTTTCTGAAAAAGAATTGGCAAAAATCAAAAACAATATCCGAGAACGTGCAAAATTGCAGCGAAAGAATGAACAAATTATGTTCGGAATTTTAATCGTATTCGTTGTAACTTTAATCATTGGAATTCTGGTTTGGGTGAATTGAAAATCGTGTCGAATTTATAATTGCACCAAAAAGACCAATTAGCTCCAATTTCAGAGCATCCCTATTTGAGTAGGCTTTCACATCAATTACCGATCTCCCGATCCGTTTTTCGCCTAGAATTCAAAACTACGCTCTTGGATGTTATGATTTTTTAACAAATTCAATGTATATTTGTTAAAGGATTTAACATAAACTCACATTCCCTATGAAATTCGTAAGAAATATTCGCATTCATTCGTTGGCAACCACACTTCTGGTAGTGCAATTAGGGCTTTATGCTCAAGGAAATAGCGGAAAAACCACTGGAAAATAATATGGTTCAATATAAGCTCGTTAGATGAGCAGTCGTTTATAAGGCTACTTGAGCCGGGGGAATGGATTTGTCATTCGCATCCAAATCACCTGTAGCAGCTATGGCTCTTTCCTCTACCCTAGAGGCTGCTATACCAATTTGATTGGCATGAGCGGCATCTTCTTTAGTCCTTATACTTCGACTTTTTCCAGAACTAGACGGCGTTTTCACTCTTTTATTTTAAAGAACCTTTGTTTAGGGCATAGCGAATTGTACCCTCAGAAATGCCTTCTTCTTTAGCTATGGCGTTATTTGATTTTCCTTTATCTAGTTTTTCTTGAATGCGATCCAATACATCCGGAAGCAGCTTATGGCTCTTACCGCCTCGAAGTTCTCTCCTAAAAAAGGCGGTCTCACCTTGCTCGGATAGTTTTTTTTATATCGCTGTACGCTTGTGTCTGAAACGTGAAAGGTTTTTACAATGTCTCTATTCTTGCAAAGCCCATGAAGAATCATGTGTGACGTGATAAAGCGAAATTTAACCATATCTCCTTCTTTATGCGAGTAAATAGGCATGCCACTTAATAAGTAGTAAACCACACCATCCCGGTTTTCAACTCCAAGAACAGGAGTAATCATTGTTGTGTCCGCTGGAAAAAGCGGTAATAGTAATTGTCCCATAAGGCAAAATTATATAAACTTATTTTGCGAAGACATCTTTGTAACGATATGGAAATTAATGATAGGTATTGGAGGTCTGATTTTAAACATTTATGACAAAAAAAACAGTTCAGCATTTTGATGTAGTAGTAATCAATCCATAATAAAGTCATATTCCAAGTCGTTGTTTTATTCAATAATATTTATTCCCATTAATTCTTTACCTCTTTAAGCTAATGCAAATTATTTATCCTTTTGGCCTTGAGAAAAGAGTTCATTTTTTAGGATTTGCTCAGATAAAATTGAGGGAAATAGGTTTTTTATTTTCTGCATTAATTGTTCTAAATGTTCCTGCTGCTTTTGCCCAACCTGATACACTGATAGAATACGATGTGCGTAATAAGCGGATTGAAATTATTCCCCCTGTAGGATATAATATTACTGAAGACTCCAACAGTACTTCATGTTCCATTGGATTTATGGGTAGTTCCTCATTGATGGATATTAATTCTCCAAATCAAAATCTGCATCCAAATACAACGTTCACTTCAATAGCAAGGGCTGCGAAGTTTTTTGATGTTTCCACCTATCCAGCAAGGACTTCCGTAAAGCTTTTTGGCTGGCTAAACGATTCATTAGTGCATAATTGTTCGGGCACTATGGTTTCGGAAAATATTGTTTTAACCGCTGCACATTGTATATTAAACCAAAGTGAAAAGTGGCTATTTGATAGCGTTCTAGCTGTGCCCGCTTTTGATAACGGTGTTTTTTTGAATGAAAATCTATCGTCTATGGTTGAGAAGTACTATATTTTCAAAAACACTTTCGACAATGGTTTGAGAGAAGACATAGCCCTTTTAAAACTCAGAAATCCTTTGGGGTTTGATGTTGGTTGGCAAGGGATAGCGTACAATAACGATACTTCTTTTTTTGAAGAAAACATTTTTCATAAGTTTTCTTATCCTATTTCTTCAACCTTTACGAATATTGATAGAGAGTTTAACGGCGATACCATGTATTATCAATACGGCATGATTGATTTTTTTTCAACAAGAGCAATTGGTGTTTTAAACGGACATGGTTTGGGAGCTTCAGGAATGAGTGGGAGTTCTTTATTCTATTCAAACAATGAATATTTTCATAGTTATGGAGTTTTAAATACAGGTGTTAACTTCATGCACTTCTTGATAGATCAAAATATTTTTTATCAGTTTAAGAATATTATTGAAAACCGATCAGTGTATGTCAATCCAGAAACCAATAAAAAACATCCGGTATTTGTTTTTCCCAATCCATCTGCCGATAGGGTTTGTGTTGACTTGTATAATCCCGATAATCAAAACCTAACTTTTGAGTTATATAATGTTCAAGGTCAGAAATTGCGAACGTTGGAAAACATTTCTGGAAGCCGTTACTTTTTAGATCGAGCAGGGCTACCTTCAGGGTCGTATCTGTTGCGCGTTCATCATAATTCTCGAGTGTATGAAACCAAGAGAGTGGTGTTTTATTGAGGAAGACTGATTCAAATATTTAGACAAAGTCCCGAGCGGTCTTACGAAGACCTATTAAAATAACAAACTGTTTGTTATGTGGTGTATTTTTAAAGCCTAAATAGTGTCTGTCTATAAAGTCCGGTAGTTGTGTTTTGCTCGGTTGGAAATAAGGTCATTTACTCATGTAAACTTACTGTTTTCTTATAGATAACGGGGTTGCATGCCTTGCCCACGAACTTTCTAGCCTAGCCATTTTGACTTTATTGACAAGCTCTAATTAACACACAAATTGTAAACGCATTGAACAAAAATGTACACCAAATTAAAACGGAGGTTTATGCCCCTTGTGCCCTAATCATCTCAAACTTCAAAATAGAAACCGAAAGCAGCGAATATGATGCGTGCCGGTTTGATTTAGGTGGTCGAAAAATTGTAAGTAGGAGTTCCAAAATCACCCCGAAAAAAACCGGACAATTCGTAACATTTTGGAAAAGAAACAAAAATGGGCCAATTGAACCCTTTGACGAAAATGACCCGATAGATTTTTATGTGGTGAACGTACGAACCAATAGTAAATTCGGACAATTTGTTTTTCCAAAATCCGTGCTGATAAAGAAAGGAATTATCTCAACCAACACAAAAGAAGGTAAGAGAGCTTTTCGCGTGTATCCAAGCTGGGACACAGCAAAAAATAAACAAGCCCAACAAAATCAAAAATGGCAACTCAACTATTTTTACGAAATTGACGAAATGACGGATTTTAAAAAAGTGATTGGGTTGTATAACGGAAAATAAAAGACTGCAATGGCGAATGCTTCCTTGTACCATGGAAGGCTCTTTTTGCAGGTGGCTCAATTCGGACAGGAATGCCCTCACCACCTTACTCCCTCACTTTCTCATGACTCAAATCGAACTGAAAAGGTCGCCTTAAACCCTCAACCTACTTATTCAACACATCCGTTTTTAAAAAATCCCCCCGCAAGTGCGGCTGCCATTGGAAATCCGGTAAGGCTTCAACGTCAAACAACTCCACAGCATCGCTTTGCAATAGGAACTCGGTGAAGTCATCCTCCAAGGCTTTGAGGTAATCAAGTTCTTCGGGTGAGAGTTTGCGCTGCACAGCTAAAGCGCCCAAACTGTCGATTTCGGATGGCTTTACACCAGGCTTCATACCAACTCTAAAGGTGCGTCCATCGTCGATGCGCTGGACGATATAGATGCCGCCCGGATTATCGTCCACGTAAAAGGTGTTGAACTGATACCTCCCGCCAGTAAGGTAAATGGCAACATCCGTCAAACAAGGCGAAGGAGCGCTCACTACCCGGAGATTGGTCCGGTCAATGGCTTCGTTGGGATACATTTGCTTCATTACTTGTTCCATCGCCAAGGCACCCACCACCAATCCATCGCAGAGGTGGCCGTGAAACAACGCCATATCGTCAATGGTCACCTGCTGCTCGTGCATGCGGTAGCCCTTGGAGAAATCGGTATCGGTGACGGTGAAAAGCACCCGCGGCTCGGGTGAGCAAGCGGTGATTAATAAGACGATTACCAAAGTAAGTGATTTGTTATAACGCTTTGCCTTTGATAAGAATGCGATTATCTGTCTCATATGATTTTGAAGAACATATTGATATAGTACAATCCGGTAAGCAAAAACACCACTCCAGCCACAATACGCATCACCTTCTCCACTTTGGTGATGGCGCGGAAATAGAGTCCGAGTTTTTCCAAACTAAAGGCCACCACAAAGGCAAAGAGAATCACGGGCAATCCGGTTCCCAACGAAAATAGCATGGGCAGGGCCAATCCGGCTTCCGAACTGATGGTCATGGGGATGAGCATGGCGAAAAACAAAGCGCCGCTGTACGGACAAAAGGCGAGAGCAAACAAAGCGCCCAGTAAAAACGCGCCCAGCAATCCCTTGTCTTTGAACTTATCGGAGAGTTTATCGGCAAAACCACCACCTTTAAGAAAGCCCAGTTTGATCACGTCGAGCATGATTAAGCCCAAAATGACCAGTACAAATCCCAGGTACTTTTCGCCGTTGGCTTGAAAAACCTTAGCGACTTTAAATTTACTGGCACCAAAGTAAATGACCGCACCAATCGCAGTATAGGTAAGCATGCGACCCAAGGTGTAGAGGGCGCCACTCAAAAGTACCATGTTGCGTTTACTGATGGTCTTGGCGATGTAGGCCGTGGCGGTGATGTTGGTAGCCAGCGGACAAGGCGCTATGGCCGTGAGCAGACCCAGCGCAAAAGCCGCCAGCATGGGTGTGTCGCGATTTTGCGCTAAGTCTTGAAGCCAGTCTAGCATGTCTTACTGCCCTTTAAATTCCGCGATGTGGTTGCCCAATTCCGCCATAAAAGCATCCTCGTCTTTGGCCTTCATAAATGCAAATTCGGTCAGGTTTTTCTTGGCGCCGGTTTCGATGTCGTGCAGGAAAAGAGCGGTACCTGTAGCTTCGAAAGCCTCGGCGAATTCTTCATTAGCCGGGTCGTCCACGTTGACCAAACGGAAGGGAACATCCGACTGATTTTTAAGCGTTTCCTGGGTGTTGTGCTCGATCTTGTTGCAGGTCATGCAGCGGTGCTCGGAGTGGAACTGAATGACTTCGATATTACCGGAGCGAGTTGCTTCAGCGGTAACGGTTTCTGTATTCGTTTCTGAGGTGTTGCCAGATTGACAAGCAAATGAGGCCGCAATGATGGCAACACTCGCAATGATGGGTTTTAGCATGTTAGATTTCATAATGGATGGGTTTTAGGTTTAAAATAAATGCGTTATACGCAAAAAAGGCTACAAAATGAGGTTAAATAAATATCCGGAAATGATAATAAATACGGTGATTGTCGCAAAGAATATCATCAGCAGTTTAAACGACATCACCTTTTTAAGCAAGGTGCCCTCGGGAATTGACAAGCCCACCGTAGCCATCATAAAGGCGATGGCGGTACCGAGGGGAATGCCCTTAGCCACAAACACCTGAATCACCGGGACGATGGCGGCCACATTGGCGTACATGGGGACGGCCAAAACAACCGCGAGGGGAACGCTCCACCACTTGTCTTTCGAGAGGTGTTGTTCGAAAAAGTCCTCCGGCACATAACCGTACATGGCCGCACCGATGCCGATACCGATGATCACGTAGAGCAGCACACCGCGAACAATCCCCCAGGCCTCACGGGTAATTTCCGGCAAGCGTTCAACTAAGGTGCGTTTTTCTTCTTCGAAACTAGCCGCATTGGCTTTATTGGCAATGATTTCCTTTACCCAGTCGGTGAGGAGGTGTTCCAGTTTTAATTTTCCTAAAAACCACCCACCGAAAGTGCCGAGCAGAATGCCCGATGTGGCGTAGATCAAGGTCGCTTTGAGTCCAAAAATGCCAAGGAACATCGCGATGGCAATTTGGTTGACCAGTGGCGAGGTAATCAAAAACGATAGCGTAACCCCCAAAGGGATTCCGCCTTGCACAAATCCGATGAACAGCGGCACCGATGAGCAGGAGCAAAACGGTGTAATGGATCCAAAGAGGGAAGCAAAAAAGTATTCCAGTCCGTAGAGCTTTTTCCGCTGCAGATAATCCCGCAATCGCTCCACCGGGAAGTAGGCATTGACAATGCCCATGATGAAGACAATCACGAATAGTAATATCAGAATCTTCAGCGTGTCATAGACGAAGAAATTGAGCGAAGTGCCCAGTTTACTTTCCTCAGACAATTGAAAAACCCCGTAAATCAGCCAATCGGCGAAGTAGTGAATCCAGTCGAACATACCTTAGCCCAGTAGCGCTTTAATTTCGCTTACATCCGGCACGCGCCCTTTGATTTTAATGACCTCATCCACCACCAGTGCGGGTGTGGACATCACATTGTAGGTCATAATTTCGGTGATATCTTCCACCTTGATCACGTTCGCCTGTGCGCCGCTTTCTTCGATGGCTTTAAGTACGTTGTTGTAAGTGCTTTTGCATTTGGCACAGCCTGTGCCGAGGATTTTGATGGTTGTCATTGTGGTGTGATTTAAGATTTAGTCTTTGCAAGAAAACGCCATATACTTCGTTACTCTATATTTTTGAATCAGTCACTTACATTAGTAAGCTCCTTGGATTCAACCCCGAAAGCTTTCGGGGTAAAAAGCCTCGTCTATGACGTTTTCTTATCAAAGAGCGGGATAATTGGATTTTTCTTACAGATGCTAGTTAGTAATGGGTTATTTAAACAGTGAGTGTCTTATTGAACATTTCTCGAGCGATTTCCCAATTTTCCCGGTTGATGCAGTACTTCACATTGGGCGGGGTAATGCTGCCCTGAATCAGTCCGGCCTCTTTGAGTGCTTTAAGGTGTTGCGACAATGTGGATTTCGCCACCGGAAGAATTTCCGCCATATCGCCGTGAAAGCAGCAAGCCTGTGAATTTAGCAATTCCAGTATAGCAATGCGCACCGGGTGCCCCATAGCCTTGGCAAATCGCGCCGTGTCTTGATGGGTTTGAGTAATGGTGAAAGTTTCTGTTTCCATGCTGTGTTCGTTGTTCGCAACAACTACGAACGCCAAGAAAAACCACCAAATAAATTAGGTTAATGTGTGGTTTGTCACATAGCGGTTTATTGAAAGAGTGATTCGGAGCTAATGTTCAGAAACCACAAAAAAATGGAAAGCTGCGCGAAAGGTGTTTATTTTGTTCCCGGTAAGGTATAAAAATAATGGTTTTTGATATTTTGCATCTGAACAGGTATAATTAACTTGTCTCTAAAGTCATAAAGGCTGAACTAGAAAGTACGAGAGCAAGGCTTGCGGCCGCAATATCTATTTGATTTATAGACAGACATTTTTTTGACAGGCCACTAAGGATTATTGTCGAATATATGAAAAACAAAAAATGTTTTGAAAAGAAAGCAATTTATGTGTATATTTGTTTTGAATTGAGATCAAAAATATGGAAAAACTGTTTCAATACCAAAACAATTTATTGAAATCGATTAACAAGGACTTTCAGCGATACCTGTGTGATAAAGTCCATTGGAGTGAGCGATTTGTCGGAATTAAAGGTCTAAGAGGTGTCGGCAAGACCACGCTACTGCTTCAGCATTTAAAGTACAAACTCAATCCTTCTGAAAAGCACTTGTATGTATCTTTAGATCACCCGTATTTCTACAACCATTTACTTTATGATTTAGCCCTAGAATTTAGTCAGCAAGGTGGAAAAACCCTTTTGGTTGATGAGGTTCATAAAATGCCTCATTGGTCGAGGCAAATCAAAAATATCTACGATAGTCATCCCGATTTACAACTGATTTTCACTGCATCTTCATCCCTTGACATATACCGCGGTGAATCCGACTTAAGTCGAAGGGTTTTGACGCATCAATTGCACGGCATGTCGTTTAGGGAATATCTATTGTTTAATCACGGACTGTCTTTTCCGGTCATCAGTTTTCCGGAGTTGTTAAATAATCACATCGAATATTCCAGAGAAATTTCCAGTAAAACCAAACCCTTGCTGCATTTTAAAAACTATTTACAAAAAGGATACCTTCCGTTTGGCAAAGACCTTTCTCCAGAAAGTTACGAATCAAGGCTTATTCAAACCCTTGAAGTGGTGTTTAACGAAGACCTTAGTTATGTAGAGGGTTACTCGGCAGACAAGATTTTTAAGATTAAAAAATTATTGGGGATATTAGCAGAGTCTGTTCCCTTTACGGTCAATGTAAGTGCTATTGCGAATAAGTTAGGGATTGGCAGAAATACCTTATTAGAGTTTTTATACGCCATGGAAAAAGCCGGGTTGTTGCACTTTTTACATAGAGAAGGAAAGGGAGTCTCAACACTTCAAAAGCCGGATAAAATCTATCTCGAAAACACAAACATGGCCTTTGCATTAAAATCTAATCCCAATGCCGGTGCCTTAAGAGAACTATTTGTTATCAATCAACTAAAAAATGCCGGAGCAACCCTATACCTTCCCGATAAAGGCGATGTAAAGGTGCAGACGAAAGACGTTGAATTTGTCCTAGAAATTGGCGGCAAATCAAAGACCAATAAGCAGGTAAAGGATATAGAGAACAGTTACCTGGCAATAGATGGCTACGAATACGGTTATCAAAGAAAAATCCCCATTTATTTATTTGGATTTTTGTATTGAAGTGTGGGCGCATAAGCTTATAAAAGATCCACAGATTTTTAAAAAAGAGCAAATAGAAGTTCACCGCTCATTACTCCACTTATGTATTGCCACAAATTACACCAATGTTCACGAATAAACATTCGTGTGCATTCGTGCCCATTCGTGGCGAAAAAACAACACTTCGTAGCGCCGCTAAAAACACGCATTTGTATTGCCACGAATTACACCAATGTTCACGAATAAAACATTCGTGCTCATTCGTGTCCATTCGTGGCTAAAAACAACACTTCGTGGCGCCACAAAAAACACGCATTTGTATTGCCACGAATTA
>REDE01000131.1 GCA_007693635.1 Flavobacteriales bacterium
ACGGTCAAGCCGGCGGCAGCCCCGATGACGTGACTGATGTGGAGTATGAAGAGGTTAATGACGACGATAAAAAGTAATTCATTGATCTTGAGCAAAACAAAAAGCCGCTTCAGAATTCTGAAGCGGCTTTTTCTATGATTAGAATATGAAAAAATAACCCTAAATCCATCCTTGCACATCTTCCAGAGAAAGTGCAGGTATGTCCAGTTTTTTCTTCTTTCTCAATCCATTGAGTTTTTGATGGATTTGAGTATCCTTTGCTTTTCTCATTTCCTCCACACTTCCGTAAGCATCTAGGGCAGCAGCGGCCCATAACTCAGGGACTCCAGCCTTTACGAAGTCGGCCGGAGTAGGAACGGATTTCGTTTTTTCCGGACGCATTTGCGGGAAGAAAAGCACCTCTTGGATACTGCTTTTATTGGTCAAAAACATCGTCAAACGATCAATACCAATCCCCATACCTGCAGTAGGAGGCATCCCGTATTCCAAAGCACGAAGGAAATCGTGATCGATAAACATTGCCTCATCGTCACCCTTTTCACTAAGTTGAAGTTGCTCCTCAAAGCGCGCTCTTTGGTCGATGGGGTCATTGAGCTCAGTGTAGGCGTTGGCTAGTTCCTTCCCGTTAACCATTAGTTCAAAGCGCTCGGTGAGTGAGGGGTCGTTGCGATGTTTTTTACAAAGCGGTGACATTTCCACGGGATAATCCGTAATAAAAGTGGGTTGAATATAATTCGGTTCACATTTTTCCCCGAAAATCTCATCGATGAGTTTTGCTTTACCCATCGATTCATCCGTCTCGATGCCCAATTGCTTACAAACATCGCGAAGTTCTTGCTCATTCATTCCTGCAATATCAAAGCCCGTATGCTCTTTGATAGCGTCGAGTATGGCAACCCGTTTAAACGGTGCTTGAAAGTTGATTTTCCGATCGCCTACCGGAACCTCAGTATCGCCGTTGTTGACTTCTTTCACCACATGTTCCAGCATTTTCTCCGTAAAAGCCATCATCCATTGGTAGTCTTTATAGGCCACGTAGATTTCCATCACGGTAAATTCGGGGTTATGGGTACGATCCATACCCTCGTTCCTAAAATCCTTAGCGAACTCATATACTCCATCAAAACCACCAACAATCAGACGCTTAAGGTAGAGTTCGTTTGCTATTCGCAAGTAGAGTGGAATATCGAGTGCATTGTGATGTGTAATAAACGGACGAGCGGCGGCTCCACCAGGAATAGGTTGTAAAATTGGAGTTTCAACCTCGATATATCCGTGCGCATCGAAATAATTACGCATGGAGCTAATGATCTTAGAGCGCTTCAAGAAAGTTTCTTTCACGCCTGGATTAACCACTAAATCTACATATCTCTGACGATAACGCTGTTCGGGATCGGTGAAAGCATCATAGACATTTCCCTCGGCATCAGTCTTTACGATAGGCAAAGGCTTGAGACTTTTGCTAAGGAAAGTAAATGAGCGGACTTGAATGGATATTTCACCCATTCGAGTGACAAAAACGGAGCCTTCTACACCGATAAAATCTCCGATGTCGAGCAATTTTTTATACACCTCATTATAGAGGGTTTTATCCTCATTCGGACAAATTTCGTCGCGATTAAAATAGAGTTGAATTCGATCTGTGTGATCCTTTAAATCGGCAAATCCGGCCTTTCCCATGATGCGTTTACTCATGATTCGGCCGGCTAATTTCACATTCACGAAATCTTCGGGCGAATTTTCAAAGGCCGAGAGAATCTGTTCGGCGGTATGCGTAACCTCGAAACCCTCTGCGGGATAAGGTTCGATACCGAGATTTCTCAGTGCTTCCAGCGCTTGTCTGCGCTGGATTTCTTGTTCTGAAAGCGACATAAGCTATGATTTAGGGCTGCAAAAGTACAGCACAAAGCCTGCTTAATATCTCAATTAAATTTCTTTTGAGAAATCGATTACAGCTGGTAACTTACTCCAATATGAAACTGATAAAACCAATCGGTCAATCCATTAAAAGAACGTCTGGCCCCAGGAGCAACATTAGGATCAAAACCTACTAAACGTCTTACTAGACGATCATCGACCTCACTTCCAAGTTGATGATTTTGAACAACTCGATTAATATCGCCACCAGCCCATTGACCTGTACCCATATCGTCGAGGTAATCCGTAGAAGTAAATATTAATCGTGCTTCACCTTTGATAGTAAATCGCTTAAATAACAACGTGGCACTAGCTGATGCTCCAAAAGTCATAGCGAATCGCCCATACGGATCATGATCCATTAGAAAGTGTTGACCTTCTGTGCCCACATCGCGTAAATTGTAGAGATTTGCCTGACGTCGAGCATTTCTACGGAAAGAAAAACCACTCTCATCTTCACCTCGAACATAATCTGTTCCTGCAACCCGATAGGGATTAAAATGCATGAAGCCCATATTAAATCCTCCGGACGGAATTAGTTTATATTTTTTACCGGGATTAATTTCGTAGCGGCGAAGATGCCAGATAGCCTCAGCTTCAAGCATTTGAAAACGCGTGAGAACATTAAGCGCTGAAGTGCTTGCGTTAAAGGGTCGAAACTCATTAAAATCCGAGTCATAACTAAAGTTTGTTCTACCAGGACCCGAATATGCTGGAGCAAAAGGGTTATGCAAAGAAACACTACCCGCAAAACCAGCGAATTTAGCTGAAAAACGCGTATTTATATTGTACTGTGCAAAAAGTCCATAGCTGTATTCCATAGTACTTGGTAGTGGAAATCCGTTAACAACTGGAATATCTTTAACAAAATTAGGCATCCAAGAAATTTCAGAAATATATGCATGGCGAATTCCTCCACCACCGAACTGATTACCACCCATAATGTTTCCGCCAAAATTCAGGCCAACCTCCCATGTTTTCAAAGAACGAACAACTTCATTCTTACCTTTAAAGACGGGGATTGGAACAATCAGTTTAAGGCGAGATTCTTCCTCTTCGAAAACAGGAGCATCAGCGTCACCAGGTCCGGCTGATTCAGTCGGTTTATCTTCAGCTATTTCAACAAAATATGGGGCTGACGTATTCAATGCATTTCCAGTATTAAATTCAATTGTTGAAGGACTAAGTTCGGGAGAGAATGTAACGATCAATGAATCTTCTAGGCGCTTAACATCAAACGCAATAGGTACATTATCAGAATCCAGTAAACCAACCACATCAATATTTCCTGAAGTTGCAAATGCTAACTTCCCATTTGAAGAGTAGGCTTTTCGAATAGCACCCTCACGACCAAAAGCAAGAAAGTCGCTATCAACTTGCGTTAATTCTACTAAAGGCAAACGAAAATCGTTGTTTCTATCTGAAATTACACTTTGATTACCATGAAATACTACTTGATTGAGTTGTACCTTTTGACTAGATGAGCCATATACAGAGATTCCTACCTCTTTGCTTCCAGAGAAATTTCGCTCGAAAGCCATAGAGCCAAGTAGAGGTGTTACTAAATCATCTTGATTAGAAACAAAGCGATCAAAAACAATATGTAGAACTCCGATTTCCTTTGATTCGCCTGCCAAAGTATTATCAGCGAAATAAAGTTTATCAAATGAATAATCAATAGAGCTTGAACCAAATCCTTCCACTATCATACCTGATTTATTCCGAATAAAGTCAGTATTAGTTATGGAAAAACTTATTTGTTGTTGATCACGAAGATCGGTTAAAGGCATGCCGATATAAAGCTGCGGGTCAGAATAAGAACCATTAATGAATTTTAATCCGTCCAAATCAATTTGGTTCCTATACCATAGAGGACTAAAACGAAGAGACTGACTTAAATTATCAAAGGTTGCGTGTTTGATTGTGATTGATGAATTATAATTTGCTCCGCGAATAGTAATACCTACACCTGGTAAATTTGGATTTTTACTAATTAATTTAACTGGGTTACTTTCTGTACCGTTGATAATCAACGTTCCGTGAACATCAAGCCATGCACTAGGCGCAAATTCTAAAATTGCTCCAGGACCGAAGCTTAGTGTATCATTTTTGTCGACAATGACAATACCCTCTATTTTTGTTACATTTTGAGCTTGAATATTTAAAACAAACATCAAAAGTGGCAGTAAGGCATAAAAAGCGAATGGACGATTCATACGTTATAATATTTCGATTAGTAAGGGTTCGTTTATTGATATCGATCCAGAAGTATGGTTCACAACAACTTCTGAAACCCGTATATGTTGAACCCATTTAAGCTCATCTGAGGTAAAATCTATCGTACCGCTGTTAAAAGTTTTCCGATTATTTTTCGAACCAAAAAACTCAACAGTCATTGAGGATATATTAAAATCTAATCCTTCTATCGCTGGGCGTAAAGCACGAATAGTGAGTTCATTTAACTCCATTAATCTGTTTCTACTAATTTTAAAATTAGATACGCCTTCAGCAAGCAAAAAAGGTACAGGAACGGGCTGAACATAAACAGAATCGAACAAAACCAAATCACCTTGTTTATTTAAAAATTTTAGTGAACACCAACCCTGTTCCAGAGGAGTGAAGGTAATTGTGTTATCGCCGAGTTCTACGTTATTATAATCGAGGCAGGGACTTCTTAAAGACCAAACTCGAGCTAGGCTAGCGTACTCCAACGTTGTCTTCTTACCAATATAAATATGATGAAGTGCTGTGATGTCTTTAGGCTCCAATTTGCGTGGTCTCACAGCAATTGAAAGAACATCAGATTTGCCGTTGGAATTAATAAGCATCCTATAGATACCTGTTTTTGTTGGAATAAAAGCAACTGTATCACCCTGAAAGTTTAGTTCACCACTAACTGGTTGCCCTTTTAATGAAATTGTGACTTGTTTAGATATTCCGGGTTCAAAAACGAACCTAGCAGTATCACCAAGCTTTAGACTTTCAAGATTAAAAGCTATTTTAAGTTTTAATCGATCTTCCACAGATTCATCTGTCGTGGACTCATCCTTAGGATCGTCGGCCAGAATTCCATCACTCGAATCATAAGCCCCTACATTATTGAAAAATAAAGAAAGAGAGACTTTATAGTCCATACATATAAGAGCTGTAACCGAATGAGGAACATCCTTAAATCGCCACCTTTTCCATTCGTCGAAATTCTTATCTTTTAACCCATTAGAAATATCATCCTCAAAAACCTCATCAAAATAATTTAATTTCTCATCATCGCCCGAAGAAATTAGCTTTTCACGAAATACTGTTAGCATTGAAAAGAACCTTTCGGCACCGTTACCTAAATAGAAAAAACGATTAGTAAAAGCATAATCACCATGCCCTTTATAACCTTCGTCTAAAACGATGTTACCTTCAGTAAGGAAAGTATGATACATAGAGTCAACCTCTTGAATCAAATCATGTATATCCGTATCACTATTATCAAGTTCCAAAAGATTATTTTCCAAATCGGAAAAAATAATAGGATTCACACGCATCCAGTCAATAGGAATTTGTGTAATAGCCATTGAGATAAATAGTAAAAAGAGGACGCTAACAAGCTTGTATCGCAAATTTTTCCTCTTAGGTATTTTAACTGTACTGCCCATTACCTAGATAAAATTATTGTTTTCCCAAGATGACTTTGGTTATTTGCGCTTGCTGAAACCTTAATTTCGTGAAAAATAACAGTTGTGCCCGAATTAATTGCAGATAGGGCAGACCTCATTTCTGGTGTAAGGAGCCGGTTTGAGCTTTGCAACTTATACTTCAAACCGCTTTCATTATACACGCTTAAGGAAAAACCTGTAACGCTCCAATTTCTTTTAAGCACCTCTAATTTTGAAATTTGTGTAATGTCTGAAGTGACTTGTCCAGAAACATCATAAAGGCCTATTTCTAACGGCTCAGGCAGTCGTGCCTCAATTTGAAGTTCATCCAAAACCTCTTTAGACTGAACATGTTTCATTTGGACTAAAAACAATCCTTTTTCGGCAGGTGTCAAGTAAAGAATATTTTTGTCTAACCGGATTTGTCCGTGATTAGATGTAAAGAAGACGGAAGAAAGAGGTACAATATTGGTATCTAAACTTATTTGCATTTCATTACCCACCACTGCATCCATCGTAGAAGCTTGCACCAAGTAACGGAATTGGGGGTCTAGAACCTCAAATGATGTATTGACATTTTCCCCCGCATAATTGACTTGAACCGAGTAAATGCCTTTTTTGTAAGGCACATAGCGGATAGAATATCGATTATCACCTTGTCTTTGTACACCAACAGGTAGTCCCTCAATAAAAACCTTAGGAATGGAATTAGCATCATCGCCATCAGCAATTAAATTCATTGTAAACACATCTCCCAGGGCTAAAAACCTTTTAAATTGTTGTATAAATGGCGCTCTCTCAATCACATCAAATTCTTCAATGTCCTGATCGTCTTCTGCCGCAACTTCTTGCGAATCACCGTCTGATATTTCCTTGACCAATACGTTGTAAGCGTGTGATAAAACTGCAAATTTAAAATGTTCTATAATTACTGAAAAAGCTGCGTTTGGTAACTGGTTAAACAAATAGTCACCACCAATTTCATCGCTAAAAAATGTGGAATGTGAAGCCATAAATCCCTTTTGCCCTTCCAACTGATCCACAAAATCTGCGAATGCCAAACGTTGCTGTTCAAACTCAATATAGGTCGCGTGAGATGGTCGTAAATTTTTATCGGTATAGGAGTATTCTTTAAGCTTTTCTATACTCTGAACGAAGCTTGAACCAAAGTAATCGTTAAAGCGAATTATTGAGCTATTCAAATAATCAACATACTCTATGGTCTTATCCCTAAGTTCCGCTGCTTGTCTTGAATCTTGTAAATCAGCACCTTTAATTTGCTCCAAAAGAAACTCATTATATGCATTTTGCGTGCTCTGTAAATGCGTGTAGTGAACAACAAAATTACCTGTGCTTGATAGGAAAATAAAGACAATAAAAACCAAATACAAGAAATTAACCTTCTTGTATAAGGCATTTTTAGATTTTGGTATTTTTACTGTTCCGCTCATTTTTTTACTTTGAGTCGAGAATGTTATTATACTTATCGTTGATCACTTTCAGATTGTCATTATATGACTGCATCAAGTTATTGAAATCTGAAATACGCTCTTTCATTTCTACTGAATCTTTTGCAGAAGCCTCCAAATGACCCTTAACTGAGCTGAGCGTTCCCGATAAATCTTTGAGGTTATCGTTCAACTCTCCCAATGTCTGACTAAACTGACCCATAGCCTTTGCATAACCTTCTAACATTTGAGCCTGCTCTGGATTACCCCCTGAGTTACTGCCGTTATCAAGTTGAGGGAAAACATTTTCCCAGTTGTACTCTTTATCTGCTACCTTACGCTCGAATGCGGAAACCAAAAACACGAGAGCCTCAATGGTAAGACCAACAACAAAAAGTTCGTTGGCATAATTCCAACCTAAAAATTTAAACATCGCCCCTACCAATACAACCGATGCTCCAAAACCATAGAAAAAGGTGATTGGATCAAGTTTACCTTTAGCTTTTACTTGATTGCTCATACTTATAACAAATTGATGATTATTTACGAAGAATATACTCTTGGAACTTATTCCAACTAGATATGTTTGTTTGTATGGCTCTTTTCGCGGAAAGCCTAGAGAAACCCCATGCAATTGCAATTGCGATAAGAAGCCCGAACGCCACAAACGAAAAAACAGATTTGATTCTCGAGTCGACTTGACTTTCTATTTGAATTACAGCGCTCGAATTACTTTCTGTTAAAGTGTTAACCGAAGACAATTCAGCAGCTACACTGTTCATCCCGGCTCTAAATTCAGTCAGTACATTTTCTTCTACACTAGAAACCTCCGAACGAAGCTGTTCAATTTCGGTTTTATTCTGAGACAAGGCTTGACGGATAACAAATAGCTCGTTTCTTAGCTCCTTATTCTCTTGATCAAGACGACTTATTAATTTTTGCAAATCACCAACAGTCGTCTCTGTTTCCACTTGGGCATAAGATACGTAAGTAAACAATTGGCTGCAAAGAAGCACAATGGAAAGAATATTTTTTAGCATAAAGCAACAATTATTGAATAAGTCCAGAGAAATGGTTTTTATCTCTTCTATTAAAAAACACTTAAATTTCCCGTGGCAAATATATTGATGTTTTTCAAAATCCAATACATTGAACTATAATTTTTTACTTATTTGGCAGTTTACAAAGAGTATTTTCACCTAATTAAATAAATATCAATGATTTAATTCCGCTTAAATAATTGTAAATATTTTTTTACCAATACTTAATAACGAAAAAAGCGGGTAGCAACGAATACATTGCTTACCCGCTTTAAAACTTAATGTATAACTAAATTACCAAAAAATAATCCACGCATCCGAAACAACCTCTCTGACTCTGTCGCGAACTCGCAAAGCTTCAGTTTGACCTTCAAATGAAGAGTGAATAACTCTATACACACCTTTTTCCTCAGAGAACCGAATTGACATGTTTGATTTATCCAAAGCCGTTTCTGAAATAAAACTTCTAGCCATTGCCTCAGAAGGATAACTACCTACAATAACTAGCCACTTTTTATCTGAAGGAGCCGCTTCCGCAACAGGTTTGCTACTCTGCACGCCATCCTCCAATAATTTTGCTAAGGAATCACGCTCATAGGTTAAAGCATCAATCTCCATTTTAAAATCTTCACGAATAACGTTAATTTCACGTTGTCGTAGATTCGCCTCATCCTGAGCTTTTGCCAACTCAATTTCGGTATCTGTAAGAGCACGTTCGAGTGATAATTTATCTTTATTCGAAATAAAAACTTCTCCTCGTTTGGGTGTTGATAAGGAGTATGACAAACCCAAAGTAGGGGTTAACAGCCAATCCATACGCTCACTTCCAATGAACGCATCCAGTCGATTATCTGTAGGTGCAAAATGAGTTAATAAACCAACATTAAAATGAAGGTTTTCATAAACCATAAATCGATATCGCACTCCTGCATTGATGATAGGTATCGGACTAAGATTTCCTAAAGGACTTGGCGCTCTAGATATCAGACGCCGAGTTGAAAGCTCATACAAGTCTGCTGAAAAAAGCATTCCACCAAGGCCAAAATCAAATTCCAAATTGTTACGGCTGTCGACACGTAAAAACTTAAGTGCATCTAAGACTAAGGTCAAACTTCCTGATCCGTATCGACCTTCAAAAAAAACATCGTTGCTTTGACCGTGGTTAAAACCTCCGAAGATTGATGCTCGTAAACCCCAGATTTCGTTTAATCTATAATGCACATAGGCATTTACTCCAATTGGTACTCGACCACCTTGAAAACGATTTTGCGTCATTTCAGTGTTTGGTTGAAATATCGCTCCCGTTTCAATTCCCAAAATCCAATTTGGATCTCGCTCATTTTCTTGTCCGTGCAAAACACTACTCAATACCTGAGTAAAAATAAGTAGAAATAAAATGTTTTTCATAGGATTAATTTTTCAGCTTTCGTATAATTTGTTTTAAAACCCGTTGATTTGGTAAGTCCAAAAAGTGAACTCAAAGGTATGCTAAATATTTTTAATGCAATAATATCTCTCTGTAAATTACAAATGAATAAAATTCCATTTCCTGAAACAAACTTTTGAACGTAGTTTTGCCTTCATTTTGAAAACCAACATATAACATGAAAGTATCTCAGCGCCAAATAGATGAGCTTCACAACATCATCAGCATTGAAATTGAAAATGCCGACTACCAAGAAAAAGTAGACGAAAAACTTAAAGAATACCGTAAACGCGCCAACGTTCCAGGTTTCCGCCCTGGCAAGGTGCCTATGGGAATGATCCAAAAACAGTATGGTAAAGCCATTATGTTTGATGAAATCAACGAAATGCTGAGTATTGAGCTGAGTCGTTACATTCAAGATGAAAAAATCCGCACAATCGGGAACCCCATACCCGTACCAAGCGACGATATCGATTGGGATACCGATGCACCAAAAACTTTTGAGTTTGAAATTGGTATCGAACCAAAAATGGAGATTGAACTCGACAAACTAAAGGGTATTTCCCAAATTGAAATTGAAATTAGCGACAAAGATGTAACTGAAGAGGTGGAAAACTTTGGTCGTCGCTACGGGAAAATGGAAGATGTTGAAGTTGCCGAAAGAGAAGATTTCCTCCAAGGAAAATACATTGCTTGCGACGCCAAAGGCAACACGATTTCCGAAGGGGAAGAAAATGCACTAGAACGTAACGGCAATCTGCCTCTTCGCACACTTACAGACAAAGCCGCGAAAAATTGGGTTGGCAAGAAAGCTGGTGAAAAAGATGTGCTTAACCTCGATAAGGATATACAAAAAGGATACAACGAAGCATCCATTACTGGGTTTGAGGCGGAACAACTAGAAAACCAACGCCATTTCGTTTTCGAAATTGAAAAAATCTCACGTCTTAATCCCGCTGAATTAAACGAAGAGTTGTTTGAACAAGTATTCGGTAAAGATGGCCTCAAAACAGAGGATGAACTTCGTGAATTCTTGAAAAATCAACTTTTAGCAGAGTACGACAACCAGACAAAACAGTACATGTTTAATCAGGTGTACGAAAAGTTGATGGAGTTGGAAGTTAGCCTTCCTGAAAATTTCATCAAAAAACTCATTTCCAGCGGAGAGCAGCCTACACCAGAAGAAGACTACCCTGCAGTGTTTCGAATGCTTAAATGGCAACTAATCCGCGATTTCATTTTAGAGAAAAATGAGGTCTTCATCGACGAAAAAAGCATTGAAGAAGCCATGAAACAACGCTTGGCAAAGCAGTTTCAACTTCCCGGTAATGCGGGAGATATGGACGAACTCCTGACTTCTATCGCCAAACAAGCCCTTCAGAAAGAAGAAGAGCGTAGCAAAATCATCGACGACCTTATGGTTGGCCACTTGATCAGTATTTTCGACGCGCAAGTAAAAGCAAAGAAAAAAACCATGAAGTGGGACGACTTCGTGGAAATGGCTTCTAAATAATAAATTTCGGGGTTGGTTGTCGTCAATTCCGCAATTGTCTAGCACATCAACCCGAAGTGAACCAGCGTTAACTTCGGGTTGATTAGTTTTAGCATACTCACAACTTTCAACCAATTTTACTGTTTAATATTGGTTCATATATTTACCCGCTCAAAACGCAAACAATCTTAATACCAAATAATATGGATTTCGGAAAAGAATTTCAGCAGTACGCAGTAAAACATCACGGCATCAGTAGCCTGCACGTAGGAAGCTACATTACCTCATCGATGACTCCCTACATCATTGAAGAACGTCAAATGAACGTTGCTCAAATGGACGTATTTTCTCGTTTAATGATGGATCGCATCATTTTCTTAGGAACTGGCATCAATGATCAAGTCGCAAATATCGTTGAAGCACAGCTATTGTTCCTTGAATCTGTAGATGCTAAAAAAGACATTCAGATATATCTAAACTCACCCGGAGGCTCTGTGTATGCAGGTTTGGGTATTTATGACACCATGCAAGTTGTAGCTCCAGATGTTGCCACAATTTGTACAGGCATCGCCGCCTCAATGGCAGCCGTTCTTCTATGTGCCGGTCAAAACGGAAAACGCACTGCGCTTCCCCACTCACGCGTAATGATCCATCAGCCCCTAGGCGGAGCTCAAGGTCAGGCCTCGGATATTGCTATTACTGCCAGAGAAATTCTCAAACTCAAAAATGAACTCTACGAAATCATAGCTAATCACTCTGGCCAACCATTCGAAAAAATTGAGCAGGACAGCGACCGCGATTACTGGATGATTGCCGCTGAAGCAAAAGAATACGGAATGATCGACGAAGTACTGACTTCAAAACGCGGAAAATAAGCGAACTTACCATGTCGAAGAAAAACCTACACTGCTCCTTTTGCGGAAGAGACAAAAAAGATACCCGAATGTTGATCGCCGGAATCAATGCGCATATCTGCGACGATTGTATTTCACAAGGCTACCACATTGTCAATGAAGAACTAGGAGGTTCTGCTAATTCAAAAGCTAAGGCCTTTTCTAATAATGATGTCAATTTACTTCGCCCAAGTGAAATTAAACATCACCTAGATCAATACGTCATTGGTCAAGATGAAGCTAAAAAAGTTTTGTCGGTGGCTGTGTATAATCATTATAAGCGCCTCATCTACAAAGGAAGTAATGAAGTAGAAATTGAGAAGTCCAACATCATCATGGTTGGCGAAACCGGAACCGGAAAAACCTTATTGGCGCGGAGTATAGCCCGCCTTTTAGATGTTCCTTTTACGATCGTAGACGCCACTGTTCTAACCGAAGCAGGTTACGTTGGCGAGGATGTGGAAAGCATCCTCTCACGATTGCTTCAGGCAGCTAATTACGATGTTAAAGCTGCGGAGCGAGGAATAGTTTTCATCGACGAAATTGATAAAATAGCCCGTAAAAGCGACAATCCGTCCATCACCCGAGACGTATCTGGAGAAGGGGTCCAACAAGCAATGTTGAAACTCTTGGAAGGATCAAAGGTCAACGTACCTCCTCAGGGCGGCCGAAAACACCCCGACCAAAAGTTTGTGGAAGTAGATACTTCCAATATTCTCTTTATTGCCGGTGGAGCTTTCGACGGAATTACAAGACATATTGCCAGAAGGTTAAATACCTCCTCCGTTGGATTTCAGAATCACAAGGAAAATGCTAGCACAATAGACAAAGAAAATCTACTGAAATATGTAACTCCTCAAGATATTAAGTCCTTCGGCTTAATTCCTGAACTCATAGGTAGAATGCCCGTGCTTTCTTATCTGAATCCACTAGATGCTGCCGCACTAAAAGCCATTCTCACCGAACCTAAAAACGCCATCATCAAGCAATACACCGCACTCTTCGACATGGATGGTGTTGCGTTGGAAGTCCCGGAAGAAACGCTTGAATTTATTGTTTCAAAGGCCGTTGAATTTAAACTGGGCGCTCGTGGATTGCGATCTATCTGCGAAAGTATCTTAACTGATGCCATGTTTAATTTACCCGATAACACCGACGAAAAAAGCTTTGTGCTTTCAAAGAAATATGCCGAAGAAAGCTTCTCTAGGCATGCGAAGGAAAAATTTCGCTTTGCGTCATAACTACATTGAACTCGAGAGTCGAACTTTTCCTTAAATTGACTTCGCACAGGAGGTCGTTTAAAACTGAACTCCTATAGTGGCTTTTTAAGATCACTGAATGGAAAGTGACGATAACAACGGCAATTAATGCCAAACAAATCATCAATCAGCAATTACAAGTGCTTGTCCGAAATATTGGTCATTCAGTTGTAATTGCTGATTTTGCTTTTGGTCTATTACTTAAATCGTCTCGGCAAAACAAAAATCATTCGAGGATTAAGAAAATTATCAGAAGATATCAATCACAAAATAACTAAAATGCAACGAATATACAGGTATTGTTTGCGCTAGATAAATGTCAAATACAATACCTTAATCCTGTAACCAAAATTCGCTATAAAACCATACATTTGTGTGTTGATTTTTATTTAAGAAACCAGTTTAATCTACTCACACTTACACGTACTCTGACGTTAAGATTGGAAGCTGGATAGTTTGGAGAGGTTCAAATTGATGATTCTTTATTGAATACAACCAAAGAAAACAAGCTTTTGAGCTTATACTAAAACTCAAGTACAAAAGCGTGTCTCGAACAAACTGCCTAAGCCTTTGGTCTGTGTTGAAGAATGATATGTGTTATAACATTATAAATTCGCAGGAGTGAAAAAGACGATTATTATACGCTCTATTTTTAGTCGATTTGTGTTTTTCACAGTCATTTTATTATCCCAGCTTTTTGGGGGTGTAATTCGCGCACAATGCACTTATACCATAAGCTGGGGTGGCGGCACTATAGGTCAGGCTACAACCACGCCGGCGCTCTTATCGGCCGGAGCATGGGCGGGTGAGTTTGCTCCTGTAAACATACTAGATCCTGGAATTTATACATTTAGCTCTTCTACTGCTACCGACTACTTAACCTTCACCACCAACACCAATGTCGTAATTAATCACGGAGCATCTCCATTAACCGTTACCGTTAACACCCCCGGCCAATATCGTGTCCATATAGCAGCTAATGCTTTATGTGCAACTTCCAATATTGCTCGAAACATATTTGGAGTGTACAATGGCCCCCCTATTCCTCCTTCTAACAATGACGCTGGAGTATCACAAATGACCAATCCCCTTAGTTTTTGCTCCGGTCTAAATTCCGTGGTTCTTCGGGTTGAAAATTTTGGTTTAAATACCATTGATTCGGTTTTGCTAAACTGGCAAATCAATGCTGGACCAGTAAATTCGGTATGGGTCAATGGCCCAATAAATCCCTCACCTAGTCTGAACTTTTTAGATGTACCCATTGGCACTGTTAACGTTCCGGCTGCAGGGATTAGTCTTGTAGCGTGGACCTCCCTTCCCAATGGCGTTCAAGATACCATAAATTCCAACGACACGCTTTCCATCCTTAACGCTACGGGATCAATAAGTGGGACATACACCATCAACTCTACCTTACCAACAGGTGGGGTCAACTTTAATTCATTTACAGCTTTTGCAAACGAAGTAAACAGCAACGGAATATGCGGGCCGGTTGTAGTAAATGTTGCCCCGGGAGGAGCTCCCTACATTGAACAAGTCGTTTTTGATGAAATCACTGGGATGTCGGCAATCAACACCATAACCATTAACGGAAACGGCAATACGCTTCGGTTTAGCGCTGTAAGCAATGCAGCTCAAGCAACACTCACCTTAGAAGGAACCGATCATTTAATCATCAACAACTTAATTATCGAAGCAGTTGGCAATTTTGTCGGCTGGGGCGTTCATTTATATAATCAAGCAGACAGCAACCGATTTAACGGCTGTACTGTACGCTCGTCAGAGACACAGGCTTCTATAAATTTCGCGGGATTTGTCTTTTCCGGCGCACAAAACAACATTAATATCTTGGGGGCAACGGGGAATTACAATGTTATTGAAAACTGCACCATTGAAGGAGGCTTTAATGGAATTACCATCAACGGGGAAAATGCAACAAGCCCTGGATTAGGTAATGTTTTTCGCAACAATGTTATTCGTGATTTCTTTAATGCAGGGATTTTAGTAAGACAACAATCCCAAATGGAGTTATCTTTCAACGACATAAGCAGAGCAACTAGACAAAATGGAAATGTTTTTTATGGTTTATTTATAAATGGAAGAGCGGATGGTTTGATCATTAATGCCAACCGAATTCACTCTCCTCGATCATTAAACATAACGAACTCCGCAGCATATTATGGAATCTTTGTAACTGGAACTCAAATCAACCCCGGCTTTGAAGGAATAATTTCCAATAATTTAATCTACAACTTCAACGGTACATCCAGCATTTTTGGGATTACACTAAGCGGGGCTGGTGCTCAAGGCTGGAAAGTTTTACACAATACCATCATTTTTGATAAACCGAGCCTTAGCACCAATTTTACATCCCGAGGGATATTCATTTCTGGATTAGGTAATGCGCTGGAAATAAAGAATAATCTGCTTTATTTGGATGCTCCGAATCTAATTCAACATATGATTCACGCAAACAATACTTCGGCGAGTGTTGACATAGATAATAATGCTTTCTATACCGGCACGACCAATGCCAATGTTGGATTCCGAAGCGCATTAAATTATGCGACCTTGGCAGCATGGCAAACGACGGGATTTGATGTAAACGGAATTTTTACCGATCCTATTTTTAACGCTACTGTGGGCGCAAGCGATTTTTATAGACCTACGTCGTCCTTGCTTATTGGAGCCGGTCAAAATTTATTGGGTTTAGTAGACGAGGATATTGAGTCTGCTTCCCGACTCACTAGTCCAGACCCTGGAGCATTTAATATTGTGAATCTGGTTTCCGCTCTTGATGCCGGTGTTCAAAGTTTGGAATTCCCTACAGATTTATGCAGCGACACGACGAATCTCATTTTTAGAATTCGAAATTACGGATCCGTCATCATCGATAGTGTACAGCTATCTTGGCAAGTCAACAACGGCCCCGTTGCTACCCAATGGTTTAATGGTCCTATAGACACGAATGGCGGATTAAATCCCCCATTTATTGATGTAACTGTAGGTCCCGCTTCGGGATTCATAGCCTTAACCTCATCCGATATTAAAGCGTGGACCTCACTTCCAAATAATCAAGCCGACTCTAACAACGTCAATGATACACTGCAAACCACGCTTTCCCGATTCATGTCAGGCACTTTTACGATAAACCCCACTCAGCCAACTGGCGGCACCAATTTTAATAGTTTTACTGATTTTGCTGATGAGGTAAATACCAACGGTATTTGTGGGCCGGTAATAATCAATGTAGCACCTGGAAGCCCTACCTTCAATGAGAAAATTATACTCAACCAAATTAATGGTATGTCGGCAATAAATACCATAACCATAAATGGAAATGGAAACACATTAAACCATAGCGGATTTAATATAAACGACAGAGTAACACTTAGCTTAGTAGGAACCGATCATTTAACGATCGATAGTTTGATTATTCAAGCCAGCGGGAGTTTTGGATGGGCTTTACATTTACTCAACATCGCCGACTCAAACACCTTTACTAGATGTTCATTTATTGTTGACAAAACCGTTACCAACAACAATTTTTTTGGCGTAGTATTAAATAACGGCACAACAAATGCATTCCAATTTGGATTAGCCTCAAATTATAATACGTTTGAAAATTGCTTTTTCGACGGAGGGTCCTCGAATATTGTATTAAATGGCGAAAGCACAGTAATACCGGCCGTAGGAAATACCGTGCGCAATTGCACACTATTAAATGGTAGAAGTGAAGCTATTAGAGTTAGATCTCAAGACCAATTAACCTTAGAGTTTAATGACATTAGCAGGCCTGAAAGACCCAATTTTCAATTCAATGGGATTTTTATAAATAATGTAATCACAAATTCTGTCATACGCGGAAACCGTATTCACACCTTAATTGATCCCTCCTCCACAGTAAATACTGGTGCAACAGGAGTATTTTTTTCAACCACGTCAGGATCGCAGAACGCTCCTAACCTAGTAGCTAACAATCTTTTGTACAATTTCAATAACCGAGGAATCACCCGGGGAATTATCTTCTCCGGCTCAGCAGCTCGAACCTTTGTTTTACATAATAGTATAATTCTGGATAATCCTAAGTTTAATAATTTGATTGTTGTAGAAGGGATCTCAATTTTGTCAACAATCCCGACTGTAGAAGATATTGATATAAAGAACAATCTAATTTACTTAGGGTCAAGCACCTCCGCACAGAGAGCCCTGTTTTTTGGAAACGGATTTAACAAGTTTAACCTTGTCGACAACAACGCTTTTTATTTGGTAAATAATCAAGGTAATATTGCACGAGTAGGCGCTACCGACTACGCAACCTTGACCAATTGGCAAACCACTGGTGCAGACATAAACGGAAATTTCGCCGACCCGCTCTTTCTTGCAGTTCCCGCTACAAGCGACTTCTACCGACCCACCGAAACCCTACTTCAAGGAACCGGACAAAACGTATTTAGCCTCGTTCCTGCAGATATCGAATTAAGTCCACGCTCTGCAACGCCAGACCCCGGAGCCTTCAATATGATCATCCCTTGCGATACCGCGCCCGATCTGCCTACACCTTTTAATCTTAGTGAGGTCGTTTGCTCCGGATCCAATGCCGTTATACGACTCATTCCCGATTCCAATGCATCATCTTACGAATGGCTTTTACCAGCGGGTTGGATAGGCGCCAGTACCTCAGATACCATAGCAATAAGCGGGATTGTCAATTCCGATACCATAAGGGTCTTTGCCTTAAACCCCTGTGGCAACTCCGACACCCTTAGCATCCCTTTAGACATCCTGCAAACTCAACTTCTTCAGGCAGATACCACGATTTGTTTCGGGGATAGTTTGACTCTGGATTTAGCCATTGTACCCGAGCCGGGCACTACAATAAGCTGGACGCACGGCCCAACATCTCCAAATATCGTTGTTGGCCCGTCAGTCACTACAACCTACAGGGTGAATTTAACCCGCAACGGCATTACTTGCTCGGATAGCATTACCATAAATGTCATTCCCCCTGACACTACACTCATGACCATCACAGCTTGCGACTCCTTCTTTTGGCCCGCTACAAGCCAAGTTTATACCATCAGTGGATTGTATACCGAGACGCTGCTAAACAGTTTGGGGTGTGATTCAATTGTTAGCCTCGACCTTAGCATAAACTCCAGCGACTCTGTAAACATTAGTATTACCGAATGCGATAGTTATCTCTGGCCCGCAAATAACCAAACCTATACCTCGAGTGGGGTTTTCTCCGCTACGCTTTCGAATACCAATGGTTGTGATTCTATCGTAATCCTGAATTTGACCATCATACCTTCAGACAGCATTTTCCAACAAATTACGGTATGTGATACCTACACATGGCCGGCAAACAATCAAACGTACACCACAACCGGACAGTTTTTTGAAACCTTTACAAAGAGCAATGGCTGCGATTCCGTTGTGGTATTAAATCTTAGCGTGAATCCCTCACACGTGGTAACGCAAAACATTGCCGCTTGCGATAGCTTTGTATGGTCGGCAAACAATCAAGTCTATAGCATTTCCGGAACGTACATAGACACCCTTAGCAGTTCATTGGGCTGTGACAGCGTCGTGATTTTAAATCTCACCATCTCTACGGCCAATAGCAGCTCGGTAAACATCACCGCCTGCGACAGCTATTTGTGGCCGGCAAATAATCAAACCTATACTGTGTCAGGGATATATAACGCCGTTCTCACCAATATCGGCGGGTGTGACAGTACCGTTACACTCAATCTTAGCATTGAAAGCTCCGACTCAATTTTTACTACACAAACTGCTTGTGAAGTCTACACTTGGCCTATTAACAACCAAACCTATACGACTTCCGGGATTTACTCAACAAGCTTTACTAAAAGCAATGGCTGCGACTCGGTAATCGTTTTGAACCTAACTATTCACCCAACATTTAACCTTAGCCAAAATCAATCGGCTTGCGTCAGCTATACCTGGCCGGTTAATAATCAAGTCTATACCTTGAGTGGGATTTACACTGATACATTAATCACAATAAATGGTTGTGATAGTATCATTACTCTAGATTTAACGATAAACCCTGCATCAACAGGTACAGAAAACATCACAGCGTGTGGAAGCTATTTCTGGTTTGCCAGTGGTCAAACCTATACCTCTCCAGGCATTTACACCGCAACCTTAACCAATTCCAACGGCTGCGACAGTACCGTAACCCTGAATCTCAGCATTAATCCGATAGATACTGTGGTTACATCCATAACCGCTTGCGACAGCTATCAATGGCCGGTTACGAATTTCATCTATACCGGCAGCGGGACTTACGTTGAAGTACTTACAAACTCACTGGGCTGTGATTCCGTAATGATTTTAAACTTAACAATAAGCCAAAGTGATTCCATCGTACAGAGCATCTCTGCGTGCAACCAATTTACTTGGAGCGAGACAGGACTAACCTACACCGTGTCGGGGATTTATTCGGCAAATTATACCAGCTCTGCTGGATGTGATTCGTCACATTACCTCATTTTAACCATCAATGAAGCCTTTAGTCGACAGATTGAAGTCGTGGCTTGCGATGAGTATTTTTGGCCATTAAGCGGAAACACCTATACTCGAAGTGGAGTATTTACCGCTAATTTTACAACCGCCGCTGGTTGTGATTCGTCGGTCGTTTTAAACTTAACCATCTTTAAGAGCGTCGTTGTAAATGAGCGCATAGAAGCATCCGTGCAGTATACCTGGCCGGCCAACAATATAACCTATACTACTTCCGGCATGTATCAGGCCGTTTTGAGCACTACCGCAGGATGCGACTCCGTCATTAATTTAGATTTAAGCATTCGCGATGGCTCTGCGCTCTACGTGCCAAATGCTTTCACCCCCAATGGAAACCGACTCAACGAAGAGTTTAAAATTTACGGAAGCGATATTACCGATTATCACATTTTGATATACAATCGTTTTGGACAATTACTTTTTGAAAGTAAATCGCTCGATCGCTCTTGGGACGGAACTTTCTTGGGAGAACCAGTTCCTCTGGGTGTGTATGTTTACACCATTTTCTACACCGACAATTCAAATCAATCAGTCACAAAGAGGGGGACAGTCACTGTGTTGCGCTAAATCTAAAATTTTAAGCATCATCATTGAGTTATTATCTCAACAGAGGTCGCTCAAAATCTACCAAGATGACTCAACTTTTGATCAGGCGTTGAAGTAAAGACCACCATCACAAAAAAACCATTAGCCAAACTCTGTTTGCTAATTATCCCAAAGCCAACCCGCTTTCAGTTTTTCGGTATTTCTCTATTCGCTTATGCATCACCTTAAACCACAAAGGGGGAACAAGGGCGAGTAACATCATTCCCGGGTAGCCGGTGGGCATTTGAGGACTTTCATCAAAATGTCGGAGCAGTGGATATTTCCTGCTGGATATGTAGTGATGGTCGGAATGTCGAGATAGCTCCAGTAAAAGCAGTCGACCGATGGGATGATTGGAATTCCACGAATGAATAGGCATAGTTCGTTCATAGCGCCCATTCTTCTTCAATCTTCGAAGTCCGTAATGCTCGATATAATTCACAGCTTCCAACAACAAGATACCTATTCCCGCACCAAAAAGGTAGAAAAACACTGTATTAAGGTTGAAAGAAAAAAACACAAGAGCCAGAATAAGCAACTGGATAAGCTGAAAGCGAAGCATTTCATTTTTAAAAGACCACCACGAAACATTCATTAAAGAAAGGCGCTTTTTTTCTAATTTCCAAGCAGAAAACCAGCTGTTTATAATACTTCGGCCAAAAAAATAATAGATAGATTCTCCGTATCTTGCAGAAGCAGGATCCTCATCCGTAGAAACGTTTTTATGATGTCCGCGATTGTGTTCGATATAAAAATGTAGATATTGAGTACTCGCCAATAACAACTTACTTAAAAAACGCTCGAATTTTGTTTTGCGATGCCCAAGCTCGTGCGCAGCATTTATACCTAAAACTCCACAGGCCATACCAAAAGCCGTAGTCAGACCAATTTTTTCGTAAAGAGGAATGTCATAATTGGTGATTTTGAGCAAAAACACCACTGCTATCAAGTATTGCAAAGGCACCAAACTATACAAAAGAAAATCGTACACTGGATTTTGCTCAATCAGTCTCTCTTCTTCTGCATTGAGATTCTTAGTTGAGCCTACAGTAAAGAGCTCCAAAAAAGGAATTAGTCCAAAAAGTACGATTATGGCAGTGTAAGAATACCATCCTCCTACAAACAACGAAAACAACACCACGGCTGGGGTAGTGTAAACAAAGATGTACTTCATTGGGTAAATATACCGTTCAAAACTAATAAAAGCGCTCCACAGCATTCGTATCAACGAAAAAATTTTCGTTGATTGAGACAAGATTTCCTGAAGTTATAAATAATCGATACGTTTCTTTTTCGTAGACCTTGAACTCCACCAAACTGTCACGCAGCTCCGACGCGCTAAAGATCCCAATGGTGGGAATGCAATTGTCAAGCGCATTTATTTGAACCAAAAAATCCTGACCGGGTTGAATGCTGTTCTTCATAAAACTTCTAAAATCCAATCGTAAATTAACCTTGCCGGGATGTACATCATAGGTGAAATCGTTGATTCGATTCTCTTGCACACGTTTAGAAAAGTCACAATTAATATTACCTTGAAATCTTGTGGTGTCAATCACCTGGGAATGAATATTAATTCTCGAAATCGTTCCCTCACGAGAAAAATAATCAATTTTTACACTTCCCGAGGCGTCGGTAACATAACTTGCTGGACCCCTATGATTGCTCATAGATGGCTCGCCACTAATTTGTACTGTTTGATCTAAACTAACAACCACGCCTCCAGCGGGCAAGCCTGTTTCCGAATCAAAGAGCTGTATATTGATTTGAGTTAAAAAACCCCCATCATCACTACAACTCACTAAATTCAACGAAATGAATAATAAAAACATTGTTCGGCGGAAAAAATTGCTGATCATGATAAAATATTTTTAAAGTTGGACTTCTTTACAAAATTATGCCGTTATCACTTAAAGCAAATAACGATAGGAAATCAAAAATCTCATATAAGGATAGACATTAGAATTGAAATCTAACAAACCAAAAGTGAGAATGCTTTCCGGAAGCAATATCTGATCTTGTCTGGCGCTGGGAATACCTTCGCAGGTAGCATGGGGTCTTGGCTCAAAATTTCGTAAACGATGATGATAAAACATGCCAATTTCCAGACCAAAATCAAAATAATGACGCTTGGCCGCTTTAAGCAGATAACCTGTACGGAATGCACCGCCAAGTCGAATCGTCTGGCTCACTGTACTCAAATCCTCCAGAGTTTCACAAATACAGACTTCACCATTATATCTGGTTTCACTACACCAAAGTTGATCATGACGGAAGGCAAACCACCCAAAAGAAGCTTTGAATCCCCGATACCAACCCGTATTTTCATTGAAAAAATGCATTTGTGCGAAGCTGAAATCCAGCGTAGGCAATCCAGCCATCGAAGTTTCATACTGGTTAAGTCGCAAAGAAACATTCTCGCTCGTAGTTAATTCAGGTAAAGCAAAACCAATATCAAGACCAAATTCACGGAAAAAAGACCTTCCATGATGTTCAACAAAAGATATGTTGACAGCCGGATGATAACGCACAAAAGACAAGACATTACTCTGTATACCCCAATCTATTTGCTGCTTTTGCTGAGCAAAAACACCAACAGAAAAAAGGAGGCAGGCGATTAAAAAAGAACTTTTTTTCATTGTAGTATTCGTTTTAATTTACAGACCGGGTCAAATGTATAAAATAAAACGAATCCTACAAAAAAAATTTTCAAGTATTTTTAATGACTATCTTTTTTTGTGCACATGAATTTTCTGAGTAGTGTAGTATTTATTGTCAAACACAACATTTAGCGTAAGAATTTGCTTAGGTAAATTTTCAGGCAAATCAAGGCGAATTACCTCCTTAGGATTGACAGAAATCGTACCTGAAAGTATTGTTTTTCCAGAAATATCGACTAACTGATAGGTTGCCTCCGCTGCTTCGGGAGTTTGAATTTCAACATCAATAAAGGATTTTGCCGGATTAGGAAAAACTCTTATTCCAAAACCATGTGTTCCGACTACAGGCCTTAGAGATACTTTGGGATCCTTGATCAAATAAACTTCGAAAATAGTGGGATCCGCAGCTGTTGTACTGGTTTGATTCATGGAGAATGGATTTAGACTTGGACTTATAATCCCGCCGTACATGTGCCCTAAGAGAACGGTATCATCGGAAAAAGAATGTAACCAAAATAATTTTGATTTGTGTTGGGAAAGATTAGGATTAGGAATAAACTCCGAACTGGCTCCTTGTAATAATGGCATTTCCACATCAAAAGCAAACTCTTCAAATCGACCGTCGGAAAAACGCGATAACAAACTAATGGTCTTTACAAAAGGCACATTATTATCTTGAATAAGTTGACCGCTGGCATCGGGATAATACTGACTCATTCCTCCCAGAAAAATGGTGTGATTGGTCAAATTTGAACTGTCGTACATCGCAACTTTTGCACCGTGGTAATGACTTAAATATTGATTGAAATTTGTGTGAGGCACATAACCCGTATCGTTAACGTCGACAGGATATAAAAAAGGGAGGTCGGCTTGAGGCTGAAATACCCCGGCTGAAATGGTGTATCCAAAAGAACCTCCGGGATGAATTTGGGGGATAAGATTGTAATCTCTACGACGTAAATGTACCGGATCCGTATTCACTCTATAATTTGAAATCTGAATGGAATTTCCACTGTTATCAATCTTAAAACGGCGGATTTGATTGGTATAACTTTGAACGTAAGTAGGGTTTCCCATGGGGTTATAGCGCCCATCAAATCGATGGCCACCCACCACCAAAAAATCATCATTGATTTTCGCCATTTGTCCACCAGTAATCGCAAAATTTTGATTGGTGATCTGCTTAAAAAAACCCGTGATTGGAGCAGCTTGAATAACGGCCTGTATTAATCCCGAAACATTAATCGATGTTAGATGAGGGAATGTAATATGGTCAGACTGACTTGCAGAATAAGCATATCCACCAAGAAAGTACAACGTATCTTCATCTTGATAAAAATTCATATTGGTAGACTGCAATTGTTCGCGAATACTAAGCGGCAATGATTGAAGAGATGCCGACCAGACCTGTTCATTCTGGGGGTCAATAACGTAAATGTCGGTATTGTTCTCAGAACCTGGAAACGCATTAAATGGCTGCCGAGCATGCAAACCATCTTTACGACCGCCTAATATCAACCATTTTCCGCTATGCTGTGCATACGCATACGAGTGCAACGCGGGAACCCCTTGAAAACTTACGGACTCAATGTGAACTCGGTAAGGGAAATTCGTCTGTGAAAAAAGATTGGTTGTGAAAAAAACACCACCAACAATCATAAACCACGTAATGATCTTCATAAGATAAACAATAAGATTAATTACAATTTCGATCAAAGAAAAGCAATCAAATATAATCGAAAGCATCATGCTTAGATTGTAACTTAACTCACTTGATCGTGTGCTACATTTGCAAAATATACCAGCATATAATGCTCCGAAGCGCATTCTTGTACTTTTCACTCCTTGTGTGTTCATCTGTTTGGGCGCACCCCTTTTACGTATCGGTATTGGAAATGCGATATAACGAAAAATCGAATACGCTAGAATGTGCTTTGAAGTTGTTTACCGACGACTTGGAAACCGCTATAGAGCAATCAATGGGACATAACAAGCTGTTTCTAAGCGAACAAAGAGAACACCACGCCGCCGATAGTTTAATCTGGAAATACGTGAGTCAACGCATCAAAATCAACAACAAGCCTCTTTTATACGTAGGCAGGGAGGGCAGCATTGATGCTCAATGGATATATTTTGAAATACCGGTAGACCCTAAAGATGAACAGTTCCTTTTGCTGTGGAACACTTTTGTAGAGGTTTTGCCAGGACAAAAAAACATTTTACACTTTCGTGTAGGGGCTAATCAGCGGACCTATATTTTTGACAAGAAAAACACCTCTCAAAACTTATCTTTGCGCCTATGAGCACTTTCGAAGCCTATCTGAAGCTGGGTTGGAGTCATATCCTCGACATAGAAGGTTATGACCATATGTTGTTTTTGGTTGCATTATTAGCACTATATACCATGAAGTCTTGGAAGCCAGTGTTGATTCTCATTACGGCTTTTACCCTTGGTCATTCCATAACCTTATTAATAACCGGCTTAAAAGGCCCAATATTACCCGGAGAGTGGGTGGAGTTTCTCATTCCCGTGACGATTATTATTACTGTGGCGGGAAACTTACTGGCAGCCAATCAGCGCAAAGAACCCAAAGGTTTTTCTTGGCGTTACGCACTTGCGGGCTTTTTTGGACTCATTCACGGAATGGGATTTTCTAATTTTTTCTCCGAATTGATGGGGAAAGATACCGATATCCTCATGCCTCTTTTAGCTTTTAATGTCGGCATAGAGCTAGGGCAAATAGCTTTTGTTCTTGCCTTACTAATTTTTCAATTTTTACTAATCCAGATCTTCCGCATGCAAACTCGAAGCTGGAATTTAGTGTTATCGGGTGCGGCCGGAGGTGTCGCGGTTTTATTATTATTCGAAAACTATCCTTTCTAATGCGAAAATTATACATCTTTACATTTGCCTTCATAAGCGCCGGATTAATGGCACAATTGCCAATAAACCGAGCTACAAAGTTCAAACAACTCTACGAAGAACTTCCTACGCCAAACGCTTACCGTACGGCCTCTGGCGCACCTGGTCACGAGTATTACCAACAGCGCGCAGATTACGATATGTCGATTACACTCGATGATAAAAATCAGCGCATCTACGGCGAGCAAACCATTACATATTTCAACAATTCGCCCGATGAACTCACTTATTTATGGGTTCAATTGGATCAAAATATGCGCGCACGGAATTCTGTGACTCGAAAAATAGAGATGAATTCGCTGGGAGATCGCGTATCTACCGCCCAGCTTCAACGCATGATGAACGATTTCGATGGGGGATTTAAAATCGATTATGTTCAGGAAACCAACGGTCGAGATCTACCTGTAACGGTTAACTACACCATGATGCGCATCGATTTGCCTCAACCGCTAAAAGCCGGTGGGCGATTCTCCTTTAAGGTAAAATGGTGGTACAACATCAACGACCGTATGCAAATTGGCGGACGTTCAGGATACGAATATTTCGAGGAAGACGACAATTATCTGTACACCATTGCCCAGTTTTTCCCCAGAATGGCCGTGTACAATGAAGTGGAAGGCTGGCAAAATAAGCAGTTTCTAGGCACCGGTGAATTTACCCTGCCTTTTGGCAATTACAAAGTTAGAATTACCGTTCCTGAAGACCATGTAGTCGCATCTACTGGTGAACTCCAAAACGCTTCCTCTGTTCTTAACAAAACCCAACGCGACCGCTTAGCCCGGGCACGTAAAAGCTCCGAACCCGTACTCATCATTACGCAAGAAGAAGCTGAAAAAAATGAAAAAAGTCGGGCCTCAGGAACCAAAACATGGGTTTTCCACGCTGAAAATGTTCGGGATTTTGCTTTTGCCTCTTCGAGAAAATTCATTTGGGACGGAATGAACGAACCCACTGGAGGAAAAGATGTTCTCTGCATGAGTTTTTACCCGAAAGAAGGCAACCCACTTTGGGAAAAGTACTCAACAAAAGTTGTGGCACACACCGTAAAAGTATACTCCAAACACACCATTGACTATCCTTATCCCGTGGCTATATCGGTGCATTCCAAATGGATTGGCATGGAGTATCCCATGATTTGCTTTAATGGCGGACGCCCCGAACCGGACGGCACCTACTCAGAAGCTACCAAATACGGGATGATCGGTGTAATCATCCACGAAGTTGGGCACAATTTCTTCCCAATGATCATCAACAGTGATGAGCGTCAATGGACCTGGATGGATGAGGGATTGAACACCTTTATGCAGTTCATTACCGAGCAGGAATGGGATGTTGATTATCCCTCACGCCGAGGTCCGGCACACAAAATCGTAGATTATATGCGTGGCGATCCTTACGGCATGGTGCCCATTATGACAAATAGCGAAAGTATTTTGCAATTTGGAAATAATGCCTACGGAAAAGCCGCAACCGCTCTGAATATTCTGCGAGAAACCATTATGGGAAGAGAGTTGTTTGACTACGCTTTCAAGGAATACGCAAGACGTTGGGCGTTTAAACATCCTACGCCTGCAGACTTTTTCCGAACTATGGAAGATGCCTCAGCGGTTGATCTAGATTGGTTTTGGCGAGGCTGGTTCTACTCAACAGATCATTGTGATCTAGCGCTCCAAGATGTGCGTTGGTACCAGATAAATACCAAAAATCCCGATATTGAACAGCCTCTCGAACGAGCAGCGGCTGAACGCGAAAACCGCGGAGTAACTTTCGACCGCAATCAGGAAATGCGCGGAAAGGCTGTGGTTGATATCGACCCCGAAACCCGTGACTTTTACAACAGTCCCGAAAGATTTAAAGTCACCCCACTAGACCGCCAAGATTACCAACGATACCTAAGCATGTTCGATGAAAACGAGCGTCAACTCCTAGATACGAACTTGAACTTTTACGAAATTCACGTGCGCATGATTGGAGGACTACCAATGCCGGTTATTTTAGAGTTTACTTTTGACGACGGAACGCGAAAGATAGAACATATCCCCGCAGAAATATGGCGTAAAGGAGACACCCTAGCCACCAAGGTTTACTGGTTTGAAAAGGAAGTTACGGGTATTGTGCTCGATCCATTTTTGGAAACGGCAGACGTAGACCGAAACAACAACTATTGGCCACCACGGATGGAGCCTACTCGATTCGAGTTGTTTAAAAGCCAAGGCTCAGGGAGGTACGGACGCAGAGCAAGCGAAAACCCCATGCAAAGGGCACGCAGAGCTGAGGAGGTGAAATAATCACCTCCTCCAATCTCATTTATTAAATGTTGAAAATCTGAGCGCTTAATCTAAATGCAAGAAGTCTTTTTTTGCAAAAAGCTCATCCTCTGACTCTACGTGTTCTTCGTCGGGAACGCAACAGTCTACCGGACAAACGGCTGCACACTGAGGCTCCTCGTGAAAGCCAATACACTCGGTACATTTGTCGGTTACAATGTAATAAAGATCGTAACTTCCGGGCTCTTGAGCCTCGTCTGATTCATACGTTTTTCCGCTTTTGGGGGTAACCTTACCCGAAAGTGAAGTTCCGTCTGAAAAGCGCCATTCCACGCCACCTTCGTAAATGGCGTTATTTGGGCACTCGGGCTCACAGGCTCCACAGTTGATACACTCGTCGGTTATTTTGATTGCCATGATTGTCTGAAATTAAAGGGTGTCACATTCAGAATTCTCTATTGATATGTAAAACAAGTGTTTGATAAATCAAGTAGAGCAATTCTATCATCGTACATTTGCAGCAACAAAGATATACAAACGAAGGTTTACCATGAACACCAATTCCATAAAAGAACAACTCGTAAATTTTGGGAAAGCCCTAGGCGAAATTGCCAGTAAAGAAACCTTCAGTATTCATCCAGAGGCGCAACAAAAATTGGAGAATGCGGTCCTAATAGCATGGCATAAAAATCCGTGGTTTTCGGAAGAAAATGTGCGATTTGCCATGAAAACATGGAGTGAAGAGCTCGATAAAACCTCCGTAGAAAAGTGGTTGAGCTACTACTCATTTGGTCAAAATAACCCCAAGAAGATTGGAATCATCTCTGCAGGAAATATACCACTTGTCGGATTACACGATTTGATATGCGCCTGGGCAACCGGCCATGAAGTTCACATCAAGTTTTCCTCCGACGATTCGTTAATGCCCGTTGTATTAGAGCTCGTTAAAGTCATTTCCGGTATTCCTGATCGTTTCGTTGAACACAAGCATTTACTCAAAAACGCCGACGCATACATTGCTACTGGCAGCGATAATAGTGCGCGCTATTTTGATTACTATTTTGGCAAATATCCCCATATCATTAGAAAAAACCGCAATTCAGTGGCGATACTCAATGGTGAAGAAAGCGCAGATGAACTGAAGGGTTTGGCCGAAGACATCTTTCGTTACTTTGGCTTGGGGTGTCGCTCGGTGAGTAAAATCTTCATCCCGCGCGACTACGATTTTCAAAAGTTCTTTGCTGCAATGGTCGACCACCAAAAAATTGTAGAACACAACCGTTACGGGAATAATTACGACTACTACCGAACAATCTACATGTTGAGTCAGTTGCCCATTTGGGAAAATGGATTCATGGTGCTTAAGGAAGACCAAGGGTATTCATCGCCGGTCGCGGTTGTTTTTTATGAGTATTACGATCGTTTAGAGGACGTTCAAAACGAATTAAATAACCGTCAGGAAGAGATTCAGTGCATCGTAGGCAAAGGACATCTACCCTTCGGGACTACCCAAAAACCCTCGTTGAGTGATTACGCCGATGGTGTGGATACCGTACAATTTTTATTGAATATATAGATTAATCGACTGCCTTTTATGAAGAAAAAAGTTGTTGGACTTGTTGATTCCGTTCATCACTCCTGTAGAAAACTACTTGAGGAGTTAGGCTATGAGGTTCAGGACTTTTCTTCCTTTGACGAAAAAAAATGTCGACTAGCCATTCATGACGTTGAAGCAATTATTGTTCGCAGTCGTTTTCCGTTCAACGCAACATTTTTACAAGAAAACAATCACCTAAAGTGCATCGGAAGGTGGGGCAGTGGTTTGGAAAATATCGACTTAGACGCGGCGGAAAAGCTCGGTATTTCGGTGGTAAATGCCCCGGAGGGAAATCGTCAGGCCGTTGCTGAACATGCTCTACTTTTGTTACTTAGCATGATGCGCCATATGCCTAAGTTTTCCGATGAAGTTCGAAAGGGGATTTGGAAACGAGAAGAAAACCGGGGATTCGAATTGCGCGGTAAAAAAGTTGGTATTATTGGGTACGGCAATACGGGCAGTGCATTTGCGCGTCTTTTAGGCGGATTCAATATTGAAGTTTTAGCCTATGATGCCTATCGGACTAATTTTTCAGATGCACACATACGAGAAGTAGCCTTGAGTGAGATTTTAGAAAATGCTGATGTTATTAGTCTTCACATTCCACTAACGAAAGAAACCAAAGGAATAGCCGACGCTGATTTTTTTAGTAAAATAAAAAGACCAGTATATTTCATAAACACCGCCCGTGGACCATTAATCGATCCAGAGGCGTTGTTACAAGCATTAAAAAAAGGAAGCGTAATTCGCGCTGCCTTGGATGTACTTCCCTTTGAAAAGAGTAGCTTTGAGCAACTCGATCAACACCCTCTATTGGAGACCTTTATTTCCCATCCTGATATTGTTGTTAGTCCGCATATTGCCGGTTGGACACACGAGGCAAATGATAAAACTGCCGATTGGCTCATTCACCGAATGCACGACATTTTATGCATCCCAGATGTAACATAAATCGAGTTCGGGCGTTTTTTAATCAGTAAAGAGCTTTCTATGATGTTACGGTACATATTTTTGTTTTATAGCTTTGGTCTTTTTGCTCAGCAAGAAGCCGAGCCCATGCGTCAATTAGCTTTGTATGGTGAGCAAATAATGTTGGCTTCGGAAAGAGAAGGCCGCGAAGAAGCCAACGCTGCGTTCAAAGAATTACTCATCGAGATATTGGAGAATTCTCTTAGTCCCTTTGACCTTGACTTTAGCGAGGTAAAAAATCTGTCTGCACTACTCAGTGATGACAAACAAGTATACATATTTACTTGGATTCTGCCGGATTTACCGGGGAAAGAGAAATTCAACGGACTCATGATTATTCGTCGTGGTAAAAAGAAAAAACAGGATTTTGCGTTACACGAACTCGATGATGTCGCCTTAGAATTGAGTGGTGCGCCCTACCAAATGCTTTCGGCCGGCCGATGGTACGGAGCCTTGTACTATCAGATTTTCACAGTAAAACACAAGTCAGACACCTACTATATGCTAATGGGTTATCGTATGCTTAGTGACCAGGTACAGAAAAAACTCATCGATGTATTACATATTGCCTCCGATGGAGTTCCTCGTTTTGGTGCCAAAATATTTAACGTCAAAAAATTGATGGATTACACCTATGAGCGCCCCCCGTATCGTTTATTTTTTCAGTATAGTGCCCGCGTAAGTGCTTCGTTCCGTTATGTACCGTCTGAGGGAATGATTATTCTTGATCATCTTTCGCCGCCGGAGAATTCGCCGCCACGGGTGTGGTCGTTTTATGGTCCGGACTTCAGTTATGACGGACTTGAGTTTATTAAAGGCCGTTGGGAGTTGAGGGAAGAAATAAGTTTTGATTCGGGTCTTCGGCAACCCACACCACAAAATCCGCCCAAAAAAGACCCACGCACCGGAAAAGTACAGCGCAAATGAACGTTCGACCCAAAAAACACTTAGGGCAGCATTTTTTAACTTCCCAAGAAATAGCCCGTAGAATAGCGGAGATTTTTAAAAACGACAGTCCGCAGCGGGTTCTGGAAATCGGACCAGGCACGGGTGTGTTAACGCGACATTTATGCGAGTTATATCCTCACGTAGAAGCCATTGAAATCGATGGCGAATCGGTAAATTACTTGCATCAATACAATATATTACCACCATTCAACATCCATGAGGGCGACTTTCTGCGCTTAGATATTCGGGCTCTTGTGCAAGAACCTACGGCCTTGATTGGAAATTTCCCGTATAACATTTCTACACAAATCATGTTCCGCTTGGTTGAATTGCGCGATTTATTCCCACAAGCCGGGGGAATGTTTCAGAAAGAAGTAGCTGAGCGCATTGCGGCTCCTCCGGGCAGCAAAGTCTACGGTATACTCAGCGTTTGGGTGCAAGCATTCTATAAAGTTGAGTATGCATTTACAGTGGCGGAAGGCGCCTTTAACCCTCCTCCTAAAGTAAAATCAGGAGTTATCTATTTGACTCGATTAGAAAAGCCGAGAATAACCGGTAATCCTGCGGAATTTTTGCGTTTAGTAAAAACTGCTTTTGGACAACGTAGGAAAATGCTTCGACGATCTTTAGCGGGATATTCTTTTTCTTCAGAACAAAAAGAAATGCCTATTTTTGAGCGCCGACCAGAAACCTTATCGGTGGAAGAATTTGATCAACTTTTAGGGCTATTGAAATATGAGTAACGAAGAGAAACTAACCCCGGCATTTCTAGAATATCTCGAAGAATGTCTGTTGCAAGACAGAATGGGTGAGGTGGCCCAAGTGGTTGAGGATATGCACCCTGCAGATATTGCGGAGGTTATTGACAGATTGGATGTAACCTTAGCTCGGAAGCTGTTAGACGCCATGCCAAACGCGTTATCGGCCGATGTTATTGTGGAGCTTGACGACGAGGTTCGGTATGATTTGTTTGAAGAATATAGCGCCACTGAAATCGCAGAAAAGGTTATTGGCGAACTTGATTCCGATGATGCTGCTGACCTTATTTCTGAATTGCCTGAAGACCGTATTCAGGAGGTATTAGGAAAAATCACCGATGATACGCAAGCCCAAGAGATTGCTGAACTCTTAACCCACGAAGAAGATACCGCGGGCTCCTTGATGGCGAAGGAATTGGTTAAGGTTAACCAAAACTGGAAACTCATGCGCTGTGTACGTGAAATGCGTCGTCAGGCAGAAGACATCGAGCACGTGCATACCGTTTATGTGGTAGATGATGAGAATGTCCTTTTGGGAACCTTAAGTCTCAAAAAGCTATTAACAACCTCCACGCGAACCGCCGTGTCTGAGGTATTTGAACCTAGTGTGGTATCGGTACGCACCGACACCGATGCTGAAGAGGTTGCTCGTATCATGCGCAAATATGACTTGGTGGTAATTCCAGTTGTGAATGAAGACAACCAACTCATGGGGCGTATTACGATAGACGACGTAGTCGACGTTATTACCGAGGAAGCCGGAAGAGATTACCAGATGGCATCGGGTTTAACACAAGACGTTGAGGCGACAGATGACGTGGTAATGCTTACCAAAGCGCGATTACCTTGGGTGCTTATTGGGATGATTGGCGGAGTTTTGAGTTCCCGAGTTATCGACTTTTTCGACATTACACAATTTCCAGAAATGGCGTTATTTATTCCGTTAATTGCCGCTACTGGGGGTAATGTTGGTGTGCAATCAGCAGCCTTAGTGGTTCAATCTCTGGCTTCTGAAGGCGGATTCAAGGATTCTCTGATGAGTAAATTAGTCAAGGACTTTGGGGTAGGATTACTAACAGGCGTGATTTGTGCCACTGTAATTTTTCTGGTGAGTTTCGCCCTTGGATCGGGATATAACTTGGCGATCACCGTTTCAATAGCCTTATTGAGTGTGATAGTTTTTGCCGCATTGTTCGGGACGTTTATTCCACTTATGCTTCATAAGGTAAATGTTGATCCGGCTGTAGCTGTGGGTCCGTTTATCACCACAACCAACGACATTATTGGGCTCTTTATTTACTTTGGTGTTGGCAGAGTTATTATGATGTAGAGGGAATAAAAATCGCAAAAAAAAGCCCGTCAGTTGTTGACGGGATTTTTTTATAGGACTGGTTGCTCTTTTAGTTTTTCAAAAACTGACGCAACACATATTGTAGAATACCACCATTTTGATAGTACGCAATTTCAATTTGACTATCTAGGCGACAAAGCGCATCGAAAGTGATGGCGCTTCCATCTTCTTTGCGTGCTGTTACACGTAAGGTTTTCAATGGGAGTAATCCCTCGTTGATTCCCTCGATATCGAAGACTTCTTTGCCTGTTAATCCAAGACTTTCAGCATTTTCACCTTCGGGGAACTGCAATGGAAGCACACCCATACCGACCAAGTTGCTTCGGTGGATACGTTCGTAGCTCTCAGCAATTACTGCTTTTATTCCCAATAAGAAAGTTCCCTTAGCTGCCCAGTCGCGGGAAGAACCGCTACCGTATTCTTTTCCAGCCAAAACAATCAATGGGGTGTTATCAGCCTTGTACTTAACCGCCACGTCGAACACTGTTCCGTCTTCACCACTTGGCAAGTGAACAGAATATCCTCCCTCACGATTGGCGATTTTGTTCTTGATACGAACGTTGGCAAATGTTCCACGAACCATTACCTCGTCATTTCCGCGACGTGAACCGTAAGAGTTAAAGTCCTTTCTTTCCACCCCGCGATTCATCAAGTATTTACCTGCCGCAGAAGCCTCACCAAATGCACCTGCAGGTGAGATGTGGTCGGTAGTAACACTGTCACCTAACCAAAGGAGTGTGCGTGCATTCTTAATATCGGATGCATCATCCACCTCTTCCGAAAGGTTTTTGAAGAACGGGGCTTCCTTGATGTAAGTTGAATTGCTATCCCAAGCAAAGATGCTTCCGGTTGGAGCCTGAAGCTGCTGCCACTGCTCGTCGCCGTCATAAATGGTGCCGTAGCTCTTAGCAAAATCTTTAGGACCCAAGACTTGCTTCATGATCGTTTCGATTTCGTCGAGAGCCGGCCATATGTCTTTTAAGTAAACATCATTACCATCTTTATCTGTGGCTATTGGCTCGTTATTGATATCAATATCTACCCTTCCGGCAATTGCGTAAGCAACAACCAAGATTGGAGACATTAAGAAGTTCATCTTCACTTGTGGGTGAACACGAGCTTCGAAGTTACGGTTACCGGAAAGCACAGATGATACGATCAAGTCATTATCTTCTACTGCCTTAGCAATTTGTGGAGGCAATGGGCCGGAGTTTCCAATACATGAGGTACAGCCGTATCCAACCACGTGGAAGCTCAGCGCTTCAAGGTCTTCGAGTAAGCCGGCATTTTCTAGGTAGTCGGTAACCACTTTCGAACCTGGAGCGAGTGAAGTTTTCACCCAAGGCTTTACGTCAACACCCAATGCACGAGCTTTACGGGCCATAATACCCGCACCGATCATAACACTTGGATTGGATGTATTGGTACATGAGGTAATCGCCGCAATAACTACAGACCCATCACTGAGGTTATATTCGTTATTCTCGCCTTCCACTTTAATGGAACGCAATTCTTTTTCAAGTGTAGCGGTGTCTGTTACAGACCCACCCTCATTCTTCCAGCGACCAACCTGGCGCTCTTGGGGCTTGATGTAAGAACGTCCAAAGTCGTTCAATAAGCCTTCAAATTTATCTTTAAATTCGGTAACTAAAATTTTGTCTTGTGGACGTTTTGGCCCTGATACTGTAGGCACAACGGTACTCAAATCGAGCTCAACAACGCTAGAATATTTGATGTTTGCGTTGTCATCACGCCACAAGAGATTGGCTTTACAGTAATCTTCTACCAAACGAACTGTTCCATCATTGCGATTGGTATTACGCATGTAATCAAGCGTGCGGTCGTCGATAGGGAAATAGGTGACCGTACAGCCAAATTCTGGTGACATATTGGAAATTGTCGCACGATCAGGCACACTAAGATTGTCTAGCCCTGTGCCGTAAACCTCTACGAATTTTCCAACTACTCCGTGCTTGCGAAGCATTTCGGTAATAGTAAGTACCATGTCGGTAGCTGTAGCGCCGGTAGGGAGTTTGCCCGTCAATTTCAAACCAACAACTTCTGGCATAATAAAATAGATAGGCTGACCCAGAATCGCGGCTTCTGCTTCGATACCACCCACACCCCAAGCGATTACACCGATACCATTTACCATAGGTGTATGGGAGTCGGTTCCCACTAAAGTGTCGGGGAAGGCTAGTCCGTCGCGAGCAATCACGCCGCTAGCGAGGTACTCGAGGTTAACTTGGTGGCAAATACCCATTCCTGGAGGAACAACCCCAAAATTCTTAAATGATTTCTGCGCCCATTTCAACAATTGGTAGCGTTCACCGTTGCGCTCGTATTCAAGAGCAACGTTCTGCTTGTGGGCGTCTTTGGTTCCAAAATGATCAACGTTCACAGAGTGGTCAATGACCAGGTCAACTGGAATTAGCGGATTAATGCTGTCCGCAGATTTGCCACGACGATTAACTTCAGAGCGAATGGCCGCTAAATCAACAACCGCAGGAACACCCGTGAAATCTTGCATCAAAACACGAGCGGGCTTAAACGGAATGTCTTTATCACTAGCTTCCGGCTTCCAGCCCAAAAGGGTTTTAATGTTCTCTTTGGTCACACCAAAATCATCGTAATTACGCAATGCGTTTTCCAAAAGAATTCTGATGGAATATGGCAAATGCGATACGCGGTGACCATTGGCCTCTAACTGCTTTAAGGAATAGTAGCGCAATTTCCCGGAGGGGCCACTGAGCTCTTTTACAATGTTGAAAATGTCGTTGTTTTCCATAATTTATTGTAACATTGATTTAGGAACTTGATTGTCCAGCCTGGCCTAGCCTATTGTGCTAAAGACCAGTCATTCAAAATTTTAAACAACCGCGAAATGAAGTCATAACGCGGAAACGTCGGCAAAGATACAGGCAATGGTATTTGAAAGCAAATTACAAGTGACTTTGGACGTCTTATTTAGACACATTCCCGAAAAGAAGAAGTTCGAAGATTGTTTGCCGATGTTTTTTAAAAAAAACTTATCCAAATCGCTCCAAAGTTCCCGAGCTGTCTTAATCTGTTAAATGCGGGGAATTTTTTTCGATTATATGCGTTATCTAAACTTTATCGTCGAATTTTGTCCGGAAATAAATTGCCATACATAATGCGAATTCGCAATCTGGTTTTTTTAGGGTTTATCATTTACAGTGTTTTGATGAGCTGGGCTTGTCGAAGAGGTGAGAATTTTGCGGAGTCGGGAGTTCGACTTCAGTTTTCCGCCGACACGGTTTATCTCGATACGGTATTTACGGGTGTCGGTTCATCCACGCGTGTACTTAAGGTGTACAACCCTTCACGTGACGCCGTGCTCATCGACAGGATTCAGTTGGCCAATGGCGCACAATCCTTATTCCGAATGAATGTAAACGGGGTTTCCGGTAACGATGTCCGCAATGTAGAACTACTCTCGGAAGATTCACTTTACATTTTTGTTGAAGTCACCGGCAACGCCCAAGGGACTTTGGAGTTGCTCTACGAAGATTCCATACTGTTTTTTAATAAGGATGTCAAACAGTGGGTGAACGTTGTAACTTTAGTGCGAGACGCTCATTTTATTTTCCCGAATAGGTATTTCAGTGAGACCGAAATCAATTACAGTGTAATTCCTTGTGATACGAGCTGGAACGACGCTAAACCCATTGTCGTTTATGGTTATGCAGTTATCGACCAAGGTTGTTTGCTCACCATAGAAAATGGGGCAAATGTTCATTTTCATAAAAACAGTGGCTTGTTTGTTTTTAATGGCGGCACGCTTCACGTAAATCCTTCCGATACGGTAACCCCCGACTACGACAATCCCGTTGTATTTCAGGGTGATCGACTGGAGCCATTTTACCGAAATATTCCGGGACAGTGGGGAGGCCCACTTGGTTGTATATTCGTAATGGGAGGTAGCGTGAATAACATTATCAACAACGCGATTATAAAAAACGGAACCATAGGCATTGTGGCGGACAGCATCGACAGTCCACAAGCAAATCTGCGCCTGTACAACACCCGCATTTTCAATTTTTCTCGAGCGGGAATTTTTGGGGGATACGGAAGTTTAAAGGCCCAAAATATTGCCGTAGGTAATTGCGGACTGTACGCGTTTTACGCTTTGGGCGGGCGCTACGAATTTCGACACAGCACCTTTGCAAACTTCTGGAATCAGTCGTCGAGAAGTACTCCAGCGGTTGGCTTGTTCAACTTTTTCGAATCGTCTTTAGCGTCCTTTGAAGTGCGCAATATTCACCAAGCATACTTTGGAAATTGCATCATTTATGGTTCCAACATCAATGAATTAGGCATTGAACAATTCCCGGGAACAAGCATCAACTACAACTTTCGCAATTGTTTGCTAAAGGTAAATCCCGACACCAGTGAGCGCAATTTCCCGATTGCTGGCAACGCTAGATTTATTCAGCCTATTGTGAATCCTACTTCGATGAACTTTGAAGACATTACCCAAAACCTCTTCGCGCCGGCAAATGCTCAACAACCTGCAATTGGCGCGGGAAACATCGACGATGGAACTCGGGTGTTTTTTGACATCAAAGGAAACCCTCGTACGCCTTTGCCAGATATTGGTGCTTATCAGTTTGCACCTTAGGATATTTTCTGTATCTTTCTGCCCATAGAAATAGGTTGAATATAAAGCGCTGCTTCCATTTTTATTGTCGGAATATTTAGTTTATCCATAGCTTTCGGGTAACATAAACAATTTAATCCCAGGCCTGTATGAATCAAATTCAGCAAAGGGTTTCCAGTTTTATTAAAGGCTTCCCTCCCTTTGACCTTCTGCCCTCTGAAGCTTTGAGTGCGGTGGCTAAGTCGGCAGATGTGTACTATTGTCAAAACGGCGACGTACTTTTTCGCGAAGGTCAATCCCCGCTGCCGTATTTTTTTGTAACGCGCAAGGGCAGCGTCAGAATTGCGAGCAACGACCTTCTCATTGATATGTGTGATGAAGGCGATGTGTTTGGCGTTCGTGCGCTTTTGGCTAACGACACCTATCTCGCCGATGCCATAGCCGAGGAGAATACGATTTTGTATAAAATCCCACTTAATACATTTAAAAAAATCCTAGCTGAATATCCGGCAGTAGCCAATTATTTCGCGTCTGGTTTTGCGTCTGGGAAATCACTGCCTCAGACTCCGTTTCGAATGCTTTCGGCCGCTCCCGCCCCCACAAACTTCATGAGCGGAATGCAGGTTATTGAAGGCCGAAGAGAAGTTTTAGCCTGTGTTGCCGATACCACCATAAAATCTGCCGCTACGATGATGAGCGAGCGCGGAGTTGGCTCTATTGTCGTATTGAACGCTCAGGGTTTTCCAATCGGAATTATTACGGACAAAGATTTTCGAAAAAAAATTGCTACCGGAATCAACGACATTCATCAATCCGTAAGCGCAATCATGAGTAGTCCGGTAATATGCGTAGCTGGTGGAGGCACCCAAACGGATTATTTAATTGATATGCTCACAAAAAGAGTGCATCATTTGTGCGTTACGGAAAACGGAACCCAAGAATCCAAGGTAGTTGGAATGATCACTGAGCACGATTTACTCTTACTTCAAGGCACGAATCCGGCAGTAATTCTCCGAGAAATGGATAGGGAAAACGACTACAGTCGCCTCAAGGAATTACGAAGAAATGCATCCTCATTATTTCGTCAGCATATTAATCAAAACCTACCGGTGAGCGCCACTTGCCGCATCGCCACGGCAATAAATGACCGCCTGATTGGTCGAGTTGTTGAAAAAGTTGTTAAGGAATTGGGCTCCCCGCCTTGTCCTTTCGCTTGGCTGGCATTAGGAAGTTTGGGTCGCGAGGAGCAGATTTTACTCACCGATCAAGACCACGCCTTAGTATTTTCCCAAGGTGATCATCAAACGTATTTTTTACAATTGGCAACAATGGTCAGTGATCAACTTGAAAGTATGGGGTTTCCTCGTGATCCGGCAGATGTTTCCGCAGAAAACCCCAAGTGGTGTATGTCTCTGGAACAGTGGAAAAGTCAATTTTCCAAATGGATGACGACACCAGAGCCCTCTGCCATTTTGCACTGTAATATCTTTTTCGATTTTCGCAAGGTGTACGGAGACTCATTCCTCACCGATTCTTTGCGGGAGCACATTTTCCATACGCAGTCCGATAAAGCTCTTTTTACCGCATTGCTAGCAAAAGAGGCCGTAGAAACCCCTGCTCCACTCTCATTTTTTAGAAATCTAGTGGTTGAGCGTACGGGCGAAAATAAAGATCAGTTTGATTTAAAACTGCGGGTATTACTCCCCTTGGTGGATTGTGCTCGCGTACTTGCGATAACGCAGGGTGTTGCTGCAACTCAAACCATCAAGCGGTACGAAATGCTCAAGCAGCATTTTCCCGAACGAAAATCACTTTTTGATAGCGCAATGGAAGCAACAGCATACGCAATAGGTTTAAAGGCAAAAAGTGGTTTTACCAACAGTGATAATGGACGATTTATTGCTCCCGAAGCTTTGAGCAAACTAGATCGACAAATGCTAAGGAATATTTTTGAGACGATTTCCGAGATGCAACAAATGCTTAAATTATCATTTCAAACCGATACCTTAAGATGATTAATTGGTGGCCTTTTCGCAAAAAACATCCTTGGCCTTGGTACGTAAAACTCAAGGCCCCTAGCGGTAAGTCGCTACTTGAAGAGATAGAATTTGTAGTGCTTGATATGGAGATGTCGGGATTAGACGCTCGATTAGACCGGATTTTAAGCATTGCGGCTGTAAAAGTAAAAGGCGACCACATAGCGCTTTCCGAGATGTTTTATGAGGAAGTATCACAGCCCCAAACCCGTCCGGAAGCCGCGGCGGTTCATGAGCTTCTACCATTTACAGGCAAAAAAGAATCCGAGGTTTTGGAGGCCCTGGCTCGATTTTGTGGTGCTCAGCCCGTAATAGGTCATTTTGTCCGTTTAGATCGTGAATTTTTACACGAAGGATATAAACGACTTGGGGTTCGTTGGAACAATACGTTTTACGACACCTCCGCCCTGTTGCCTCGCGCCGACGATTATTATCGCGAAGAGGCCTTCCCGCCAAAAGACGCCTGGAAACTCGAAAATATTTGTAAGAGATACAAACTACCCAACGACGAAATGCACCACGCCTCGGGAGATGCATTAGCCACCGCTTTGCTTTTTGTCCACCTGCGTAAAACCTTACAAAAAAGAGGTGTTCAGAAGCTGAAAGAATTATAAGAATGGCGACTTCACTCGGTGAAATTATTGTTTTTCAAAGACAAGAATATCGCCCGGCTGACAGTCCAGTGTTTCACAAATTTTTTCAAGAGTAGAAAAGCGAACAGCCTTAGCCTTTCCTGTTTTTAATATACTTGCATTAGCTAAGGTGATCCCTACTTTATCGGCAAACTCCGAAAGGGACATCTTTCTTTGCGCCAAAACAACGTCTAGATTAACAATTATTGGCATTATACCGTAAATTTAGATTCCTCCTCCAGTCGATTCCCTTCCTGAAATATCTCTGCCAAAATGTAGGCAAACAATGCGGCAAGGATATAACTCATTTTAAATTGAATCTCAAATTTTTGTACATCTCCCGTAATCCCTATGTCAAAAAGAGAAAGACCGGCAAGAATCAAGAAACCCAAGCCGATTTTACGAAATAAATTCGGGTTTTTATCACTAAACACTTTTGCCTCGCGCACTGCTTGAATAATGCGTTTTCCAAAATTACACATTATTCCAATGGTACAAAAAATGGCTATTCCCTGTAAAAAAACCAACCAAATTAACCATAATGGCATATTGGATAAATTTGAACTAACCACCAACCCATCCTTGACCTCTATTTTAAGCATGGTTGATGATAGCTGCAATGAGTTATAATATTCAGGAGCAATTGAAAAGTGTATTGCTATCAAGAAATACAGAATTCCCAGAAAAAATGCAAAATATCCCAGTATAGCAACTAACCAATAGGCTATACGTAGTTTTGAATTGTTCGGCGTCATAATGTCGATTATTTAAAGATTAACGCGGCAAAAATACATCAAAACAATAAATTTTTATTGATAAACAATAAAAATTTATCATTAAGCAGGAAATTAAATTTTTCTGCATGAAAAAGGATAGTTGTAATTTAAAGAAGTTTCTTTTAGCGTTTAAACGTGCTACATTTCTAAAAATCACGCTAGAATTTTCACAACACACTAATCGAAGTTACAGTGCATAGCTCGGAAACGAACATCCATTATCTGATAGCCAGAGTTAATCTAAACCACAATGAAAAAGTTTGCTAAACGCTTTATCTTTTTTAGCTTTCTGCTAATAATCATAGTCTCTGGAGTGCATTTGCTTATTGGCCCGTTTCTCGAGCATAAAATTTCCGAGCAGTTATCAAATCAACTTTTCTCAACGCATAAAATTCAGCATGGGAAAATATACGTTGATATTCACACCCGTAAAATTTTCATAGAAAGCATTCATATTGATGAAGTGCTTGTCAATCAAAAGTCATTTGCTGAGTTAACTCAGCAAATAACTCCCTTAAAAAGCAAAGCAAACGAAGATGATTTGTTGAACCAAGACCATCAAGAGAATACCGTACAAGTTGCCGGGATTTACCTTGAAGGAATATCTCTATATCAACTTTTATTTCGCAAGAAAATCGTGGTTGATGAGCTGCGCGTAACCGACCTTTTTGTAAAGTTGAATGACAAAACAAATCTATTTGAGTTATTGGACAAACAAGACCAAAACCAGTCTGCAATAATTTCGATTGATAAGCTATTTGTACGTAAGATAAACGTAGGCTGTGTGAACATCGAAATCCAAAACGAGGCGAATCATAAGGTACTGGATGTTGATGATATGTCTTTGTTTTTTAGTAATGTTGAAGTTACACCGGATTCCCTAAGCTCAGGACTTCCTTTCACTTTTGAAGGTTTAAGTCTCTCTGGGGGTGAAACTTCCTATAGATTGAGTGAATTTGAAAAGCTAAACGTCCGGAACATCGAACTCTCTAATGATGTCCTCAAGGTCAATGGCTTAACCATAAAGACTATCTTCTCGCGGTCTCTGCTTTCAAAGCATTTAAAATTCGGTAGAGATCATATCAATTTACACTTTCCAGAGATAGTATTTCACAATTTCGAATACGGAATTCAAGACAGCACATTCGAACTGTATTCATCCAAAATAGAAATTATTGAGCCACAGCTTCACTTTTATCGCGATAGATTCATCAAGCGCAACCCTGCACGCAAACCTCTTTACAGCGAACTTATTCGCAATCTTCCATTTAACATATGCGTTGATAGCGCTCAAATAAAAAATGGAATAATTACCTACGAAGAGAATTCCGAGGGAGATGTTCCTCACGGAAAAATCAACTTTAAGAAGTTCAACGCCAATATTTCAAACTTAAGTAACACCTACGAATTAGGCACAAAAGAAACGATAATTGTTGTTGATGCCGTATTCATGAATAAAACTCGATTAAAGGGCAAATGGAGTTTTGATGTTCAAGATGAAAAGGATAATTTCCTACTAACGGCACAGTTAAATTCCGTTGGAGCAAACATTTTCGACAATTTTGCCCGAGACCATATCAACATGAGCTTTGAAGGAAATCTATTTGACATATTTATTCGTATTAACGGAAACGATTTTCGGTCAAAAACCGATATGAAGTTATCGTATAAGGATTTTAAGGTGCGTCATTATAAAAGGAACAACAAGAAAAACTGGATCACTACCACCTTGGCAAACATTTATGCAAGTAATAGTTCTGATGATGACGGGGAGAATGTAGAGGTTGAGACAGAGCGTGCTATGAATCGAACATTCTTCAATTTTATTTGGATTAGTATTCGTGACGCTTTAAAGGAAGTTTTTACTTAGCCGAAAAAAGAGATTTCAGCTTAAAGTTGTCGAATGCTATAACCATAATGCTAAGCCCATGCTGATATTATAAAACAATCAGCCACATTGCCAAAACTTTCGTCAAAGGCATGCGGCTGATATGTTAGAGCAAGTAAATATTAAAGGTCAATTCGGCTAGTTATTACCCTACGGATACACCTAGGTATTTTAGATTTTTGTCCTAGCTATTTCAATACCAACGGGATACTCTAGGTCACCTTTATTTTCTACGGTAATAAAAACCTCATAAAAATCAAAGGGAGTAACCGTATTAAACGTGGTCTTTTTAGAGTTTTTTACGTTAAGTTTACCCACATTTCTAACGCCATATTCCATAGTCACGACCCAAACAGAATAATTCTTGCCGGGCGGATCTAGTCGGTCTACAGCTGCGAGATTTTCGACTACAATTTCAAGGTTAAAATTGCCCTGTCCATCCTTGCTTTTTTTAGCCGAAATGTCAGCTGCCGGGGTTACTCTTGACACAGGAAAGTCTGCTTTTGAACTGCATGCGCTGAATACCAGGAAGGCGGGAATCAGCAGGAGGTTTTGAATATAATTCATGATTTTTGTTTTTAATTTACAAGGATTTAATAAACCAAGCACAATGATGCTCGGAATAGAGAATACATCACCTTTGTTCTTCAATAAGGCTTAAATTTTAAACCCGAGAGTCAACTGCAGCCACTGATTTTTGTACCTAGGCGTTGATGAGTTACCGTCACCGTGATTGGTTTGTAAGTCCCAGCCTACCCTTGTAGATAAAACAGCGTCTCTGTAGATGAAGTCAAATCCAGCCACAAAACCTAAAATATTCTTTCGGATATTTTCGTTTTCAAACTCTTGCTCCAAAACAGTTGTATTACCGGCAAAGCTATACTTATCTGACTGATGAGCTAGATAAGAAAACTGTGGTCCTGCAACTAAGGTGAAGTAATCTGTGGGTTTGATTTGAATTTGCAGCGGTATATCGATGTATGAGGTTGTGCGGCTAAACGAATAAGGGAAACCAAGCATACGGCCTTCGCCTTTAAATCCTTTTTGCGAAAACAAGATTTCTGGCTGTATACCAAAAATTGTCCCGATAGGAATACCTGCATAAACACCACCCGCAAAGCCCGTTTTTGCATCCGCAGTGAAGTCTTGCGAACGCGTGTCCCAAACATTGGAAAAGTTTGCTCCCGCCTTAAAGCCAAATTCCAGGTTATCGCGACGTCCAGAATTTTGTGCACTTAACGAGGCGATTGTAAATGTGCACACTGCGCACAAAAAAATTATTTTACGATTCATTGTTGTCGGTTTTTTGTGATTCAAGATTTTGAAATAAAATTACTTTCGTCACGTACTCAAATGGTGAAAACGATTTTCACTCCGACACAAAGGTCCTGTATTTATCCCTAAACAACTTACACAATTATACACAAATATTGCATAATTAGTTTTATGGAAAACAATATGTATAACAAAAATATCCTTGCCGTCCATGGTCCATCCGTGACTGCAGATGTCTATTTTAAAAAGCGAAACATTATAGATCCTCGAGGTTTTTTCTGTTTCGTTTGATCATTCGTTTAAAAAAACTAGGTGTCAACCCGGTTACTGACTTAAATTGGTTCGATAAATGGGCTACACTACTGTAGTGCATTTTAAAGGCAATTTCAGTAATATTGAGCTCGTCGTAAATAATCAACTCTTTAATTCTTTCTACTTTATGAAGGATCATGAATTGCTCAATGGTAATCCCTTTGGTCTTAGAAAATATTAGGGCAAGCTTGCTATAACTCTTATCGAGTTGTTTACTTAATATCGTAGAAAAATTTTCTTTTGGCTCTTCCTCCGAGTAGTGGACAGTTTCAACGATGATATTAATAATCTTTTCAATCAGCATAGCGTTTTTATCATCCATGACAATTAGGCCAGACTTTTTAAGCTCAACCTTAAGAGCCTTTCTATCAGACTTTGAAATGGGAGACTCGAGCTCTACTTCACCTAATTCTACGGAAACATATCTAAGTCCGAGCTTTTTCATCTCAAACTTTACCATCATTTTACAACGCAGGCTAACCATGTTTTTAATATAGATATTCACGGTATTTAATAGGATTAGGGAATTAATAAATTTGTGTTGGGCTCCTTAGGTTGTTTTCAACACCCTTTACACTTATCGGCTTGTGAAGATTATACGGATTACGTATTCGCTGTCAATCTCCTAAATGCTGATTCTGGTAGTTGCAAATTGATATTCACCGTATTTTGTGGAAAGGTACAAAAAGTATTTAACATAGCCCATTATGTTTCTTAAAGACAACAAAGTATTTAATTGTAAAGACAAGACGAATAACTACCGTAAAAAGGATAAAATGCAGTAATCACTGGCATGAATCGAGGTTGTGAATGAGTCAAGGAAAAATCTAGGTTACTATGCGTAAGATAAAGCTTTGCCGCAAGATCATCATATAAAGCTATTTATCAATTAACTAAGTGTATCGGAAGATCATACTTACGCATAGCCTTTTTTACCAACCGCCACATGAAACTTTGCTATTGATTGAGGTAACTAGCCTTAACCAATAGCAGAGCACGATATTCGCTGAAAACTCATTGATATTTTGTACTAAACACTCAAATTATGATAATTATGCAATTTTTTATAGTTTATATGTAATAATTCAGGCTAATTTTTCTAGTAGATTTGTTGATGTTAAAAAACGCTCTAAATCCAAACATCATGAACAATTTTCTTTATCTGGTAGCCGTCGTAATGGTCATTTTGTGGGCAATAGGCTATCTCGGCTTTCACGCACAAGGAATTATACACATTCTATTGGTAATTGCTGCGATATCGGTGATACTCCGAATTATTCAAGGAAGGAGAGTTTAATAATAAATTGGACATAATAAACCATAAAAATCAACACAATGGGAAAATCAGACAACAGTAACGAAAAAATGGTAGCGGCTCTTTTGGTCGGCGCTGCCATTAGTGGGGCTTTGGCCTTGCTTTTTGCTCCTTACAAAGGAAAAACAACTCGCAAAAAACTATTCAAAAAAGGCAAAAGTCTGAAAGGTGACTTTCAAGACAAATACGAAGACCTTCTTAAAGGAAAAAAAGAAGTCATTGAAAAAATAAAAGAATAACAACCCCAATGGAAAATTCAAACGATACGATAAAGATCATTAGCTCAGCGCTTATTGGCGTGGCCATAGGTGGTGCCTTAGGCATTCTTTTCGCACCTTATAAAGGCAAAAAAACGAGGAAGAAAATACTCAATAAAGGTGAGGACTTAGCCGAAATCATCAAAGATCAATTTTCTGAACTTATGGAGCAAGTTAGCGCCAATCAGAAAGAAATAACGGAGAACCTCCAAAAGTAACCTAGATGAGGTGACTCTTAACTGTCTATAACAATCAGAAGAGGCACTGAAGCCTTATCCTCTAACCTAAGAAATGGCCAGTTTGAATTATTAAACTGGCCATTTTTAAATTTTAAAAACATGCCCACCACCGAGAACTTCATAGAATCTTTACTGAACAAGACGGAAAATTACGGTAAAACGCACTACACCATTTTGAAATTAAAAGCAGCTAACAAAACGGCTGACGTCTCTTCGAGATTTCTTTCCCGTTCATTGTTGGTTATGGCCTTGTCTTTTTTTGCGCTTTTCATCAATATAGGATTGTCTTTTTGGCTGGGGGAAATATTGGGTAAAGTCTATTATGGGTTTGGCGTTATCGCCGGATTTTACGCAGTTTTGAGCATAATATTTCTAACTATGCACAGGTCATTCGTGAAGAAAATGAAAGATCAATTTATTGCACAGCTATTAAATTAAGTTATGGATAAAATTAACAACGCTGAAGAGCTTTTGAAGAAAATAGCCGAATTGGAGCTACGGAACAAAGAGCAAGGTGTCATTCTGAAAACAGAACTTGGACAATTGATAAAAAAGGCTCATCCAGTAGAGCTCATAAAACACGGAATCAGAGAGCTGGCAACCTCCGATGAAGTTCAAAATGAACTCGTTGGACTCTCTATGAGTCTAACATCAGGGTATCTAACCAAGAAAGTTGTCGTTGGGAATTCTTCCAATATTTTTCAACAGGTATTAGGCAATTTGCTGAGCGTTGTGGTATCTCGAAATGTTGCAATAAACTCTAAATCCATTCAGTCAAGTATACAGTCAGCGATATCTAGCCTACTCAACAAAACGAAAAGCAACGCATCAACCGATCATAAAAGCAACGAATGAGTGGTGATTACGAACTTAAATACCCTTTCTACGCCAAAATAGCGTTTGTATTTATCACTCTTTTTGCCCTTACTTACACCCTATGGATAGCCAAGACTATCATTATACCCCTTGCATACGCAACAATATTAGCAATATTGCTCAATCCTATAATCAATTTTCTAAGTAAATACAGAGTCCCTAAAGTTCTAGCAATAGGCAGTGTTACCGTTGTTTCATTCACTGTATTGAGCACTATAATCTATCTTTTAATCGTTCAAAGCACAAGTTTTATTAGTATGATTCCGGAAATGAAAACAAAGTTCAACGAAATGAGTGAACAGTTTTTAACCTGGTTTTCGAATAAAACTAACGTCCAATCATCAACCATCGAAAATTGGATACTAACCAACGGATATAATCAATTGGGGGGGATGATTACCGGCAAGAATATTACAATGGCTGGCCAACTTGCGGCGACTTCTCTGCTAATTCCGGTGTATTTATGTATGATATTGTATTTCAAACCACTATTTATTGAATTCATACGTAAACTTTTTCATTTTAAGCATCACCAAGCTTTGGAAGAAGTATTGGCCAGTACCAAGAACATTATTCAGAGTTATTTAGTGGGACTCTCACTCGAATTGGTTATTGTAGCGACTTTAAACGCAATTGGGCTTTACGTTTTAGGAATAGAATATGCGATTTTACTAGGCGTCTTGGGAGCCATTCTGAATCTAATCCCTTACCTAGGCGGGATTCTTGGAGTACTCGTTTTCATGATTGTAGCATTGGTTACTAAATCTCCTGCACACATGATCTATGTTATGGTATTATACTCATTTATCCAGTTCATCGACAATAATTTAATTGTGCCTAGAGTCGTAGCTTCAAGGGTGCAAATCAATGCTTTGGTCTCAATAATTGTCGTACTCATAGGGGGTGCTATTTGGGGCATAACCGGAATGTTTCTATCCATTCCCTTTATTGCCATTATCAAAGTCATTTTTGACCATATTGATGGTCTAAGGCCTTGGGGGTTTCTACTCGGTGACATTGTTCCAACTAAGAAAATCAACTTTGTGAAGCCCACCCTAAAGCTGGTTTCAAAACTCATTATTCCCAAGAAAGCATAAGTATACTTTTGGAGTTAACCACCAATAAAGATTTGGTATAGACTACATATAAGCTGTCCTGATTTTTGGAAACTTAGAGTTTTAACTAAGCCGCGGCAACGGTGCTGAAATGTTCTAAAATCAATCCTTCCTTAGCTAGACTAAATTTTACCGCTTGGGCATATACCCTACTTCCGGGTGTTCTGGCCTATCCGACTCTATTTCCGTAAGTGGCTCACAAGCCTGGGCGTGATGATGCCACTGTGCGGGGAGTTTTTGGTAAAGTGCTGTGCCCTGTGTTTTCCAATCGGCAACTTGGTCGCTGACGTCTTTAACGATTTTTGCAGGATTGCCTACCACGATTTTTCGGTCGGGAATTACCATTCCTTGGGATACAAAGGCAAGTGCACCAACAATACATTCCGCGCCAATAACCACATCATCCATCAATACCGCATTCATTCCTATAAGTGAATTTCGTCCTACTCTAGCCCCATGAATAATTGCCCCGTGTCCTATGTGAGCGGATGGTTCTAGGACAACCCTTACTCCGGGAAACATATGCACCACACAGTTTTCTTGTACATTACATCCATCCCCTATTTCGATACGTCCCCAATCGCCGCGAAGAACACAACCCGGGCCGATGTAGACATCACGACCAATAATCACATCACCTATTACACTGGCTTGGGGATGCACAAATGCGCTGGGATGAACAACGGGTCGAAAGCCATTGAAAGTATAAAAAGCCATAATTACTGGGCGTTTTCCAAAACAACTGCGTATCCTTGACCCACACCTATACACATAGTACACAAGGCGTAGCGCTTTCCGGTTTGATTGAGTTGAATAGCTGCTGTTTGCAGTAATCTAGCACCACTCATTCCTAGAGGGTGACCCAAAGCAATTGCACCGCCGTTAGGATTTATTCGCGAGTCGTTGTCATCGAGTCCCATTTTACGCGTACAAGCTAAAACTTGAGCTGCAAAAGCCTCGTTTAACTCAATAATATCCATATCCTTTAAACTCAAGCCCGCTCTCTTCAGGGCAATTTCGCTGGCATATACCGGACCTATACCCATGATTCGGGGTTCTACACCAGCCACACCCATAGATACAATACGCGCCATAGGCTTCAATTCGTGCGTATGAATAGCGTTCTCTGAAGCCAGTAGCAAAGCTGCCGCTCCGTCGTTTAATCCAGAAGCGTTTCCCGCTGTAACGGTGCCATTTCCGCGAAAAGCTGGGCGCAAAGTGGCTAAAGTTTCTAATGAGGTTGAGGGCTTAATAAACTCATCGTTCTGCACGATCAGAGGTTCCATTTTTCTTCGAGGGATGGATACGGACTGTATTTCCATCGCCAATCGACCAGAAGCCTGAGCCGCAGCGGCCTTTTTTTGCGAATGAAAAGCAAATGCATCTTGGTCATCGCGGGAAATGGCGTAGGCATCAACCAGGTTTTCAGCAGTTTCACCCATTGCATCCGTGCCAAAAATTCGGTGCATTTCCGGATTTATAAATCGCCAGCCGAAACTAGAATCAAACATTTTACTATCGGTGCCAAAAGCTTTCGATGCCTTACTCATTACGTAAGGAGCACGAGTCATGTGTTCAACACCACCCGCTATCATCACCTCACCATGACCACACGCAATAGCACGAGCTGCTTGAATTCCCGCAGACATCCCGCTAGCGCACAAACGGTTGATGGTTTCACCAGGAACCGAGGTTGGAAGCCCTGCCAATAATAGCGCCATTCGGGCAACATTTCTATTGTCTTCGCCGGCCTGATTTGCACAACCCATAATTACATCCTCGATCACCCCAGGGTCTAGGGAAGAATTGCGCTGCATCAATCCTTTCAAAACATGAGCCGCAAGGTCGTCGGCGCGAACTCCCGATAACGATCCGCCAAAATTTCCTATTGGTGTGCGTAAAGCATCGATAATGAAAGCTGATTTCATAAATGTATGATTTTAATTCTAAGTATAATTCGTTTTCGTTAGTCAATCGCCCACATTTCGCCTAAAAACATTACCGTTCCGTGAAAAAGTCCCACGGGAACATCGCCGACAAAAATGTGAACCTCATATCTTCCGAGCCGCTTGCTGCGATGTTTTTCAACCGCCACAGCCCGAATGGCGCTGTTGGTATAAATGGCTTTTAAATAAGACATTTGGCACTCTATACTCATCGCCTTTTCGCCATGTGCATTAGCCGCAAATGCCAGCGAACTATCGGCTAAAGCGTAGGCAATTCCCCCATGCGCCACGCCAAAACCATTGGTCATTTCGGGGCGAACTACGCAGGATATTTCCGCCCTTCCGGGAGCAGACTCAGTCACCTCAACGCCCAGCCATTTGCTGTAGGCGTCATTTTCCAACATATGAGAAACAATGGGGTGAATGGTCTTCATGTATTGCTTAAATTTCCGAAACCGAATCTTGATTAGTTGACGGTGTATCTATCGTGCTATCTTCCACCCCGCCAATGATCACTTCCAAAACCAAAAGCAGATTCATAATCTCCGCCATCCCAACGGTTTCCGTTTCTAAAAAATCGTGATAATAAATTTCAAAAAGCTGCTGAAGAACCATTGGGTTGTCTGAACTTTTAAATATGTCGTCCAAACTAACCTCCTCTTCTTCTTCGATTTCATCATATTTTTTGACCAACGCGGTAGTCTTCGCTTCAATAGATTCTACCGAGGCTATATTTAATGGGATGCCGCGCATTTTAAAACCCAATTGCACGCTCATGAGTGCCAATATCAAAAACTCAATGTCTTCCTCCTCCATTTCATCTACCAAATTCATAATAAATCGCATGAGATAGGGTTGCTCTTCGAGAAGAAGTTGAGCTTGTTTGTCGTACTCGCTATCGTCCCAGCGTCTAATGGCGTCTAGAGCAACGGAAAGCAGGTCTGAAGGGGGTGTTTGATCCATCATTAAAAAGAATTTCGACAAAAGTAAGCCGTCGAGCTTCATTAGAAAAATGGAATGATGACATAAAAAAAACCGACACACCCAAAGGCCTGTCGGTTTATTCTACGAGTCAAACAATAAATAGCGATAATTTAGAGCGTACCGCGATTTTCTTGCTCGCGTTCGATCGCTTCAAAAAGTGCTTTAAAATTACCTTTACCAAAAGACTGAGCGCCACGTCTTTGAATAATTTCAAAGAAAAGTGTTGGTCTATCAGATACAGGCTTCGTAAAGAGTTGCAACAAATACCCTTCATCGTCCCGATCGATGAGAATGCCTAATTCACGGAGAGGCCCCATATCCTCTTCAATCTCACCTACTCGATCAAGAACGTCGTCGTAGTAAGAATCGGGTACGTAAAGGAACTCTACGCCGTTAGCTTTTAGTCGGCGAACGGTCGTAACAATATCGTCGGTGGCTACGGCAATGTGCTGCACCCCTGCTCCATTGTAAAAGTCGAGATACTCTTCGATTTGCGATTTTTTCTTACCTTCCGCCGGTTCGTTAATGGGAAATTTAATACGACCATTTCCGTTGGTCATCACCTTACTCATTAAGGCCGTGTAGTCGGTAGAAATGTCCTTATCGTCAAAAGACACCAATTGGGCAAAACCCATGACTTTTTTATAGAAATTTACCCAGGTGTTCATTTCGTTCCAACCCACATTACCCACCATGTGATCGATATATTTTAGACCCGCATCCATTGGGTTATAGTCGCTTTTCCACTCGCGAAAGCCGGGCATAAACGTTCCGTTGTAGTTTTTGCGCTCTACGAAAATGTGTACTGTTTCACCGTAGGTTTTAATTCCGGCAAGAACCACCTCCCCGTGTTTATCGTTAATTACGTAAGGTTCGAAGGCAACCTCTGCTCCTCTAGAGGTGGTTTCTGCAAAGCTTTTTCGGGCATCATCCACCCATAAGGCAACATTTTTTACGCCATCACCGTGCAAGCGAATATGATCGTTGATGGGTGAATCTTGATTAAGTGGGGTTGTCAGTACCAAGCGTATTTTGCCTTGCTGCAGTACGTAGGAGGTCTTTTCCTTATCGCCCGTTTCTAGTCCCGAGTAGGCCAAGGATTGAAATCCGAAAGCTGTCTTATAAAAATGCGCTGCTTGCTTGGCATTTCCCACGTATAGTTCAACGTAATCTGTTCCGTTGATTGGCAAAAAATCTTCTGCCTCTGAAAATATTTTTTTAGGTTCTGTATGTGCTGTCGTAGACATAATTGGTATATTTAAATGAGTTAATCAGTAATAAGCGACAAAGGTAGGGCTAAGTATTATTCTAGCCATGATTTCCAATAATCGGCATCGGCGATCTCTAAAGCTGTTTGGGTCAACTTTAAAGGCTTAAACGTATCGATCATAACGGCCAATTCATGCGTTTCCTTCTGACCTACCGATCGCTCGTACGCTCCCGGGTGGGGGCCGTGAGGAATTCCGCCGGGATGCAGACTAATATACCCTTTTTCTACGTGATTGCGGCTCATGAAGTCGCCATCGACATAATAAAGGACCTCATCTGAATCGATATTTGAATGATTGTACGGCGCGGGGATTGCCTCAGGATGGTAATCATACATCCGCGGAGCAAATGTGCAAATCACGAAGTTATGACCCTCAAAAGTTTGGTGCACCGGAGGTGGTTGATGAACGCGTCCGGTGATCGGTTCAAAATCCTTTGCGTTGAACGCGTAGGGGTAATTATATCCATCCCAGCCTACCACATCAAAAGGATGTGAGGCGTATGTGAGGGTGTGTAGAACATTTTCTTTGCGAATTTTCATAGTGAAAGAACCCCATTCATCGTGGGTTTCCAATTCGGAAGGACGGCGAATATCGCGCTCACAAAAAGGAGAATGTTCCAACATCTGACCGAAATTATTGCGGTAACGCTTGGGAGTTACTACCGGACTAAACGACTCTGTGATCAATAGACGATTATCCTCTGTATCAAAATCAATCTGATAAATCATTCCACGAGGAATTACCAGATAATCGCCGTATCCAAAACTCAGATTACCCAACATCGTGCGGAGTGTACCCGTTCCCCGATGAACAAAAATAACCTCATCTGCATCCGCATTTTTATAAAAATAATCCCTAAGCGATTTTTTGGGAGCGGCCAAAGCAATATTTAAATCGTTATTGAACAACACCACTTTTCTACTCTCCAAAAAATCATCGACTGGAGGGACTTCCCATCCACGGAGCATTTGTGATTTAATGTTTTTGTCTACCGCTGCTACCGGAGCGACATCAACTGAAGCGCCAATATTCTGTACCATTGTCGGACGATGTAGATGATAAAGCAAAGAACTCATTCCGCTAAAACCCTCCGTACCGAAAAGTTGCTCGTAATGCAAAGCGCCGTCTGCTTTCTTAAAAGTGGTATGACGCTTATGGGGTATTTTTCCTAATACGTGATAAAATGGCATAGAGATATGTTTTGATTATGTGTTGTTTCTCATTACTCTGGCAAAATTACTATTTAAGCGCGGGTTTATTATGACGAATGTCACATTTTACAGGATTCAGACTTTAGATTCCCTCTTATCATAAATTCGTGTTTCTGGACAGTCGTTTAAAGACAAAACTTCGAAGCCCCGCTAATAAAACGCATTTGTATTGCCACGAATTACACCAATGTTCACGAATAAACATTGAGTCCACTCTAAAAAGTCCCTTTCTGCCAAAATCTTCCTTGTCGGTAAATTTT
>REDE01000015.1 GCA_007693635.1 Flavobacteriales bacterium
GACCCCGATAGCTATCGGGGTCGCAAGCCTTGTATTCGGACTTTCTAGAGCAGTTAGTAAATTATTGATTTACAACGTCCCGCGATTTTCTTGTTCTCGCTCAATAGCTTCAAACAAGGCCTTGAAATTTCCTTTACCAAAGGACTGAGCTCCTCTGCGTTGGATGATTTCAAAGAAAAGCGTAGGGCGATCGGAAACGGGCTTGGTAAACAATTGCAGCAAATACCCCTCGTCATCACGGTCGATAAGGATACCTAACTCGCGAAGCGGCTCTAAATCTTCTTCAATTTCGCCTACGCGGTCGAGAACATCGTCGTAATAGGTTTCAGGAACGTATAAGAACTCAACGCCGTTGGCCTTTAAGCGCTTCACAGTTTTTACAATATCGTCGGTGGCTACGGCAATGTGTTGTACACCTGCCCCGTTGTAAAAATCGAGGTATTCTTCAATCTGGGATTTTTTCTTACCCTCTGCCGGCTCATTGATGGGGAATTTTATTCGGCCATTTCCGTTGGTCATCACCTTACTCATTAAAGCGGTATAGTCGGTAGAAATATCCTTGTCGTCGAAAGATACAAGCTGTGCAAAGCCCATTACGTGCTTGTAAAAGTCCACCCAAGTATTCATTTCACCCCAGCCTACATTTCCCACCATGTGGTCGATGTATTTCAAGCCGGCGTCTTCAGGGTTGTATTCACTTTTCCATTCGCGGAAACCGGGCAGGAAGGTGCCATTATAATTTTTTCTTTCTACAAATACATGCACGGTATCTCCGTAGGTTTTGATTCCGGCCAAAACTACCTCCCCGTGATTGTCTGTTAGAGTATGAGGCTCGAAGGCAACTTCGGCTCCTCGGCTGGTTGTTTCTTCAAAACTCTTGCGCGCATCGTCCACCCAAAGCGCAACGTTTTTTACGCCATCGCCATGTAAGCGAATATGGTCGTGAATAGGCGAATCTTGATTCAAAGGTGTGGTAAGTACCAAACGGATTTTACCTTGCTTTAAAACATACGAGGTTTTTTCCTTATCACCGGTTTCTAATCCTGAATACGCTAATGTTTGAAATCCGAAGGCGGTTTTGTAAAAATGCGCGGCTTGCTTGGCGTTACCTACGTAAAATTCAACGTAATCGGTGCCATTGATGGGAAGGAAATCTTCCGCGTCTTTGAAAATCTTCTTAGGTTCGGTATGTGCTGATGTTGACATGAGCTATTATTTTAATTCAATTAAATATGAGTTGACAAAGATAGGGCGATGTTTTCGCCTATTCCAACCATGAACTCCAATAGTCTTTATCGGCAATATCCGCCGCTGTTTGGGTGAGCTTCAAAGGACGGAATGTGTCAATCATTACTGCCAATTCAAGGGTTTCTTTTTGCCCTACCGAGCGCTCGTAAGCGCCGGGATGCGGTCCGTGAGGAATGCCTCCAGGGTGCAAGCTGATATACCCTTTTTCTACGTGATTACGGCTCATAAAATCACCATCAACATAGTACAAAACTTCGTCAGAGTCAATGTTGGAGTGATTATAAGGTGCTGGAATAGCTTCAGGATGATAGTCGTACATTCGTGGTGCAAAGGTGCAAATAACGAAGTTGTGCCCTTCAAAAGTCTGGTGTACCGGCGGCGGTTGATGCACGCGACCAGTTATGGGTTCGAAGTCTTTAGCATTAAATGCGTATGGGTAATTATATCCATCCCAGCCAACTACATCGAAGGGGTGGGAAGCATAAGTAATGGTGTGTAAAATATTTTCCTTGCGGATTTTTATGATAAAATCGCCTAATTCATCATGGGTTTCCAAGTAATCCGGTCTGCGAATATCGCGCTCACAGAAAGGTGAATGTTCGAGAAGCTGGCCAAATTCGTTGCGATAGCGCTTGGGTGTAACCACCGGGCTGAACGATTCGGTAATCAACAAACGATTATTTTCGGTGTCAAAATCAATCTGATAAATCATTCCGCGAGGAATTACGAGATAATCACCGTAGCCAAATTTTAAATTACCGAGCATGGTGCGCAGTGTACCACTTCCGTGATGCACAAAAATGACTTCATCGGCATCGGCATTTTTATAGAAATAATTTTTCAAGGAGCTTTTTGGTGCGGCTAAGGAAATATTCAAGTCGTTATTGAATAATACCGTTTTACGACTTTCCAAAAAATCTTCGTGCGCTGGCACATCCCAGCCGCGAAGCATTTGCGAAGCGATGTTTTTATCAATAGCAGCCTTGGGGCTAAGGTCGATGGATGGGCCAATGTTCTTCACCATCGTGGGGCGGTGGAGGTGATAGAGCAACGAACTCATGCCATTGAAACCCTCGGTTCCAAAAAGCTGTTCGTAATGCAATGAACCATCGATTTTTTTAAAGGTAGTGTGGCGTTTATGAGGAATTTTTCCTAATTCGTGATATATAGGCATAATAGGTATTGATTTTCAATTTGGCACAAAAATATACTCTAGACTACTTGAGAATTATGATAGATGTCAGGTTTGCCAAAACGCCATTATTGGATACTATAACAACCACTGTTTTATATCAGATTCAGTTGATTCATAACCTCATCCGTTAATTGAGGTATCACGTCAAGGCTTTCCAACGTCTCTTGCAATTGATGCGTTTTGCTTGCCCCCAGAATTACTGTGCTAACGTTCGGGTTTTTCAAACACCACGCGATAGACAATTTAGCTGGAGAAACACCAATTTCTTTGGCAATAGCGACCACTTTTTCGGCTTTCGTCAATTTTTCGGGTGTGAGGTTAGCTTCTTTCAGCCATTGTAAGTCTTTCAACTCCATTCGGGTAGAGCCAGGGGTCTTTTCGGAATATTTTCCTGTGAGAACTCCACTGGCTAGGGGCGACCATATTGTTGTTCCCAATCCGGTGTTTTGGTACAAGTTCGCGTACTCTTCTTCTACCCGGTGGCGGTGTAGCAAATTGTATTGTGGTTGTTCCATGGTAGGGCCAATGAGACTGTAGCGCGCAGCCAAGGTATGAGCCTCCATGATTTCTTGGGCGCTCCACTCTGAAGTCCCCCAATATAATATTTTACCCTGCATGATAAGTTGATGCATGGTCCAAACCGTTTCCTCTATGGGCGTTTGCGGGTCTGGGCGATGGCAGTAATACAAGTCGAGGTATTCGAGTTGAAGTCTTTGAAGTGCGTCTTGGCACGCCTCAACCAAGTGTTTGCGATTGAGTCCCCGCTGTGTGGGAAGTTTTCCGCCTTTTCCAAAAAAAGCTTTCGAGGAAATCACGTATGAATCTCTTTGCCAGCCCATTTTTTTGAGGATATTCCCCATTACAATCTCGGATTTTCCGTGGGCATATACCTCGGCGTTGTCAAAGAAATTAACTCCTTTATCGTAGGCCATTTTCATCAACATCTCGGCAGTATTGTCGCCAATTTGATGGCCAAAAGTT
>REDE01000044.1 GCA_007693635.1 Flavobacteriales bacterium
GTTTCATTCATGCGTTTACCACCACAACTGCTACAAAAACCGCGGCGTTTACAACTTAGAGACTGAGCTACAGAATACACCTATTGTAGCCAAGCTGCGTAACCGATTCAGGGTTATTCACCCATTTCATCCCCTTTATTTGCGTGAATTTGAGCTTGTTGACTACTCAAAGAGCTGGGGGTGCGCCTATGTTGAATATTACAACGACCTTGGTGAAGTCGACATCATCCCGCTTGCATGGACTGATGCAAAAGGCCTTGATCCATATCTTGAGCTTTCAAATGGGCGGTCACTCTTTCGACTCGAAGACCTCTTGCGGTTAGTCGATTTGATTTCTGACCTGTCAGGAAAAACGACCAAATCAGAATTGGCAAAGAGCAAGGTGTAAAGGCGATTATGTCAGAATGTAAAGTAAATTACGCCCTTTCACTTAGGAGGCTGACCAGTCTCTTCAGGCTCATAAATGGAAATAAGACTTATTACGTAAGTAATTCTGGCAATTTTGGGTTTACTATAAAGACTCTATCTGGCATAATTATCCTTACAAAGCTATGGGGGGATTATGCCGAAAGATCGCAAGTACGTGTCATTGAAGAAGAGTGGGACTTTGAACAAAGATTTCCGAGAAGTTAAAGATAAACTTTTTAAAGAACATTCGTTTTTTGATGCAAAAGATCTTGTTCAAGTGAAATACGAAATGCTTCGTCGCGTTTCCCGCGATGAGACATCTGTTACTGAAGCTTCAAGGGCTTTTGGATTCTCTAGACCATCTTTCTATGAAGCCAGAGACTCATTTGACAAAGACGGTCTGGCCGGTTTGATTCCGCGAAAACCCGGCCCCAAAAAAGCTCACAAACTAAATGATCAGATTATGGATCATATTTTTGAGGAAAATTTGGAGGGAGCCAAATCAATCGATTTGAAAAAGATCATCGAGGATAAATTTGGTGTCTCCGTTCACCCCAGAAGCATCGAAAGAGCCATTTCGAAGCAAAAAAAAAAGAAAGGAATATAGTTCAAAAATGGACATCAATGCTAACAAAGACCTTACCACTTATTATGAGCAGTTGCGGCAAGAGGCTCTATCCTCACCGCTCGAAAAGGTACGAGCTAAGTTTCGCGGTGCTGGGATCATATTGTCCAGTGGTGTAGCTAGCTGGATTGGGGTCATAAAAGATGTCTACGCACCAACAGATGGTGAACGCCCAACTAGGACGTCTCATTCAGAGAAGAACCCCCCCGATAGGACTGACCCTACATTGGAACTAACCAGTATTTTAGCTGAAATTGCGATCAAAAACCTCGGTATGGAGATTCGAGCATGAGGGAAGTTAGTGATAGCAAAATATCTCAAGAACATTTAAGCAAGGATGCATATCTTTATGTGCGTCAGTCGACAATTCGGCAAGTCGTTGAAAACAAAGAAAGCACAAAGCGGCAGTATGCATTAAAGCAACGGGCGATTGCATTTGGGTGGGACGAAAGCAAAATCCACGTTATCGATAGTGATCTTGGAGAATCGGGCGCATCAACGTGTCGCGACGGTTTCAAAGCGCTTGTAACCGAGGTCGGCCTAGGAAGGGCGGGCATTGTGATGGGATTAGAGGTATCACGACTTGCTCGCAACTCAACCGATTGGCACCGGCTCCTTGAAATTTGCGCACTAACAAAAACTTTAATATTAGACGAAGAAGGGGTGTATGACCCATCCCACTTTAATGACCGCCTGTTACTCGGGCTAAAAGGCACCATGTCTGAGGCAGAACTTCACGTCATTAAAGCGCGGTTGCTGGGCGGAGCACTAAACAAAGCTAAGCGAGGTGAATTAGTCATTCGCCTTCCAATTGGCTTTGTTCACGACGCTCACAAAAGAATCGTTCTTGACCCAAATAAGAGGGTAAGAGAAAGTATAGAGCTGTTTTTCAAGACGTTTCGCCGTGTCGGTACGGCGCATTCAACAGTCAAAACCTTCAATCAAGAAGGCTGGATGTTTCCTAAACGGATTTATAGCGGCCCCCAGAAAGGCGAAGTTGTTTTTGGAAAATTGACCCATAGCAGAGCTTTCCAAATACTCCGCAATCCTAGGTATTCTGGCGCGTACGCATACGGCCTTAGGCGAAAAGAATACAACGGTAAATCCAAGAACCTGCTAGTCAAGTACGTCGACCAGGATAACTGGCATTCGTTTATTAAGGACGCCCATCCTGGCTACATCACTTGGAAAGAATACCAGGAGAATATCCAAAGACTGCTGGAAAATCGTCAAGACACTGAACTAACCCGAAAATGTCCGCCACGGGAGGGGCCAGCGCTGCTACAAGGTTTAGCTGTTTGTGGAAACTGCGGTCGAAAAATGACCATTCGGTATCATGAAAGGCGCGGGAGTCGGCTAAGCCCGGATTATGTTTGCCGTGGCTCCATGAGAAAATTTGAACCGAGGGTATGCCAAAGCATACCAGGACATGAAATTGATAAACTCATTGCAACGACACTGCTTGAAAAAATGACGCCAGCAGCAATCGAAGTCGCATTGGCGGTGCAAACTGAACTTCATTCTCGCATCGAGGAAGCGGATAAGATTCACTATCGTAAAGTCGAGCAAGCGCAATTTGAGCGAGACCTTGCACGCCGAAGATACATGAACATTGACCCTGATAATCGGCTAGTAGCTGACGAGCTCGAGTCTGAGTGGAACGCCAAAATAAGGGAATACAACGCTGCAAAAGAGGAATACAAGGCGAGGACAAAAAGTGATATTTTAGCAATAAATGAAGAGCAAAAAGCTCAGGTCCTTGAACTGACGAAAGACTTTTCCAAACTTTGGAACAGCAAGAATACAAGTGATAAAGATCGAAAAAGGATGGTTAGATTATTGATCGAAGACGTGACTCTACGCAAAAGCGAAAAACTATCAATTAAGATACGGTTCAAAGGCGGCCAAACAAGCTCAAGTGAGCTACCCCTACCAAAGTCGGCCTGGGTAGAGAAAAAACACAGTCCAACCATAATCAAAAAAATCGACGAACTGCTAGAAGATCATACTGATGGCGAAGCCGCCGAAAAATTAAATCAACTGGGTCTCGTTTCGGGAACAGGTAAAAAGTTTGATGCAAATCGGGTAGCTACTATCCGCAGGGCGTACAATATCAAAAGTTTCTATACTCGACTAAAGTCAAAGGGATTAAAAACGATTGCAGAGATCTGCGACAATTACAATGTCAGCAGATATGTGGTTTACAAATGGCGCGACAGGGGCCAATTAAAGGGAATTCGTTATGATGATTGTGGTCGATATTTATATGAACCAACCCAAAATTAACACGAAGAGCAAAGGAGGTGCAGTATGCATTGCAAACCAGAGCTATTGGATAATGGTGTTTGCAGTCAGCGCAGTGGACGATTACCAGACCGT
>REDE01000142.1 GCA_007693635.1 Flavobacteriales bacterium
TCTTTTTAGTATTTGTCTGCTCGTAGGGGCCTTTTCGATGAAGGGGCAGTATAAGCAGGCGGTTGGGTTTAATTTTACAGAACCGGGTTTGAGCTTGGATTATGAACGGTTTTTTTACTCCAACAACAATCATCACTTGTCATTGAGAGGAGGCCTAGGATATTCTATTGCTATTGGCGATTTAATTTTTGGAACTGATTTTATTTACGGATTTGGAAAGCATCATCGTTTTGAAGTTTCGTATTATTTAGGCTTTGTTCCAAATAATATTATACATGGATTTGACGATTCATATACCCCTCCAAGTTGGCTAACAACAGGAGTTCGCCTAAACTATGCGTATCACGCTAAGAATAATCCAATGATCTACCGAATTGGCGTTATGCCCGGCGCGGTTTTCGGATTTTCTAAGCAATCAGGTAATTCCAGTTTTTTGATTAACGGACTTAATTTGCTGAATTTTGGTGTGGGTTATCGTTTTTAGCAGTTTGTAAATCTTTAGTTTTTGTATAGATGTAACTACAAATAATTTTAAAAAATCAACACCATGAACAAAAATCTTCTTTTTTGTATTTGTCTGCTCGTAGGGGCCTTTTCGATGAAGGGGCAGTATAAGCAGGCGGCTGGGTTTAATTTGACATTTCCGGGATTAAATCTAGACTATGAATATTTCATTTATTCCAAGAACAATCATCATTTTTCGTGGAGGGGGCTAGCAGGATATTCATTAAAGTATGCTGATTTGATGTTTGGCTCTGATCTTCAATACGGATTTGGGAAGCATCATCGATTTGAGGTTGCTCTTCATTTGAATTTTTTGCCAAATAGAGTTATCAATCCATCAAATGAAACATATACACCTCCTAGAATATTGACGACAGGAGTTCGACTAAATTATGCATATTATGCAAAAGATAATCCCATGATTTATCGGATTGGTATTATGCCTGCTGCAGTTTTTGGATTCTCGAAACAATTTGGTAATGATAATTTCTTTATCAATGATTTTGAAATGATCAATATTGGCATTGGTTATCGCTTCTAATGAGTTTTATTTGCCCTTCCCTTCATTAAAGCAAAGGATTGTCAAATATTCTCTATCGTGAGAATCAAAACAATCCGTTTATTTTTTGGTTAAAAGTAGCAATTTCTATTCTGGGTTTACCCAATACTAGATTGTATATTTGCAACCTTAAAAATTTGACGTTAATGAGCACAAAAGTAGAAAACTACATTCCTTACAAGGTAAAAGACATTTCTTTGGCCGATTGGGGGAGAAAGGAAATAGAATTAGCTGAGGCTGAAATGCCCGGTTTAATGGCTTTAAGAGAAGAGTTTGGCAAGGAGAAACCCCTTAAAGGCGCCAGAATTGCCGGTTGTTTGCACATGACCATTCAAACAGCAGTTTTGATTGAGACTTTAGTGGAGCTGGGAGCAGATGTCACTTGGTCTTCATGTAATATTTATTCAACCCAAGATCAGGCTGCAGCAGCCATTGCAGCCGCAGGAATCCCGGTTTATGCTTGGAAAGGGATGACCGAGGAGGAGTTTGACTGGTGTATTGAGCAAACCTTGTTCTTTGGTGAAGATCGTCAGCCTTTGAATATGATTCTCGATGATGGTGGTGATTTGACCAACATGGTTTTTGACCGTTATCCGGAATTATCCAAGGGAATTCGTGGTTTGTCGGAAGAGACTACCACAGGTGTTCACCGTTTGTACGAGCGTATGAAAAAGGGAACACTGGTTATGCCGGCTATCAACGTGAATGACTCCGTTACTAAGTCTAAATTCGACAATAAATACGGCTGTAAAGAATCAGCGGTGGATGCAATTCGTCGTGCTACGGATGTAATGATTGCGGGTAAAGTCGCGGTCGTTGCTGGTTATGGTGACGTAGGTAAAGGTACCGCCGCTTCCCTTCGTGGTGCAGGTGCTCGAGTTATCGTTACCGAAATTGATCCTATTTGTGCATTGCAGGCAGCGATGGACGGGTACGCTGTTAAGCGAATGGCCAACGCCATCCCTGAGGCAGATATCGTGGTTACAGCTACGGGTAACTGCAATATCGTCACCGAGAAGCATTTTCACATGATGAAAGACAAAACCATCGTGTGTAATATTGGTCATTTCGACAATGAAATCGATGTGGCTTGGCTTAACAAACATGCGGATAGTCATGTGGAAATTAAACCGCAAGTAGATAAATATACCGTGAACAACAAGGATATCATTCTTCTTGCACAGGGTCGTTTGGTTAACTTAGGTTGCGCAACTGGTCATCCGTCTTTTGTGATGAGTAACAGTTTTACCAATCAGGTTTTAGCGCAGATTGAGCTTTGGAAAAATAGCGCTAACTATGAGAACAAGGTGTATACCTTACCCAAACACCTCGACGAGAAAGTTGCAGCCTTGCACTTGGCGAAAATCGGTGTTGAACTCGAGACACTTACTCAAGAGCAAGCTGAATATATTGGCGTAGAGCAACAAGGGCCGTATAAGCCTGATTACTACCGCTATTAATCTGATAGTTTCCAAAAGGGAGAAATTGTTGAAGTTTCTCCCTTATTTTTTAACCGACCACCGCTTTTTTTCAAGTTTTCCCCTTGCGAAATCTTGCTGAGAAGTAACATTAACGGTATCCGACAGTATGTCGAAGCCCAACAAAAAATCCGGTAAGTGGCGCAATAAGTTTCGCCTAGTAATTCTCAATGACCACGACTTTGAGGAAAAATTGTCGTTGAAACTTTCACGACTCAACGTTTTTGTGGTTTTGAGTATAAGCGCCATCGTTCTGATAGCAATTACCATTTTGCTGATTGCGTTTACCCCGCTCAAGGAATACATACCGGGCTATTCATCAACTGCCTTAAAGCGTCAGGCTTATTCCAATGTCTTAAAAGTCGATTCTCTAGAACGCACTATTTTACAGTATGAACAGTATTTGAAAATTATTCGTGGAGTAATTTCAGATGAACCATTGGATTTTCTGCCGGGAAGTGAAGATGGAGAGGCAGATGCAGTTGCGGTAGGCAAATTAGAGCCGAGCACCGCCGATAGTGCATTGCGATCGTTGGTTGAACAAGAAGAATTGTTTAACATTCAGAGAACAAGTGCTTTAAATCCTCTGTCGAGTTACGCTTTTTTTACGCCTGTACGTGGTGAAATTACACAGGGATTTCTTCCAGATGAAGGTCACTTTGCAGTGGATATTGTTACCCGACCTAATGAGCCGGTAAAGGCATGCCTTTCTGGAACAGTTATTTTGGCTGAGTTTTCAGCTCAAACAGGATATAATATCGTCATTCAGCACAGCAATAATCTCATTACGGTATATAAGCACAATAGTGTGTTGTTTAAGAAACAAGGAGATATCGTTCGTGCCAGTGAGGTCATTGGCATGGTGGGTAATACCGGCGAACTTTCAACCGGCCCACACCTTCACTTTGAGCTCTGGTATGAAGGTAGACCTATTAACCCTGAACTTTTTATTCGTTTTTAAAAAATCAATTTTATGAGTCAAGGACATGTTCACATAGCGATTGAAAACAGCATTGGAACCATTACTTTTTTTCACCCAGCAAGCAATTCTCTTCCCGGGGAAATTTTGCGTCAACTCGCTCAAGCAATCTATGACGTCGACGAAAATCCTGAGGCTAAAGTCATAATTGTAAAATCAGAAGGCGATCGCGCTTTTTGTGCAGGCGCAAGTTTTGACGAGCTACTTGCCATTGAAGATATGGATACCGGACTACAGTTTTTTAGCGGATTTGCGCTGGTCATCAATGCTATGCGTAAGGCTTCGAAACTTATTATTGGTCGAGTTCAAGGAAAGGCCGTTGGTGGAGGTGTAGGTTTGGCCTCGTCTTTTGACTACTGTTTTGCTACTTCACACGCATCGGTTAAGCTTTCGGAGTTGGCTGTTGGTATTGGGCCCTTTGTCGTTGGTCCGGCCGTAGCTCGTAAGGCGGGATTAAGCGGTATGAGTGAATTGGCGATTAATGCAACTGCTTGGAGAGACGCGAGCTGGGCCAAAACAAAAGGCATTTATAATGAGGTTTTTGACTCTATTGAAGAAATGGATGCGCATATCAGTGAATTGGCCGAAAAACTGGCGAATTCCAATCCTGAGGCAATGACCGAATTGAAGAAAATATTTTGGTCGGGCACCGAAAATTGGGATCAGCTTTTGACCGAGCGTGCCGCCATTAGCGGTCGTCTGGTTTTAAGCGATTTTACGAAGAATGCGATCAATGCATTTAAAAGTAAATAAGTTTAACCACTCTTTGTAGTTGACTGAACCTAATGCAAGGAGGGAATTTAAATGGAATGAAGAAGATTTTTTATGTACTCACGTTTAGCCTAATTTATTCTAGCGCTTTTTCACAGCTTACGGAAGCGGAAACGGCCAGAAAACTCAGAGAAGAAGCGGAAAAAGCCGCCGCTCTAGTAAAGGATTCTGTCGGATGGATTGTGAATGGCTCTTTCTCCGTAACGGCTAATTCAATTATGTTGCAAAATTGGCAAGCTGGGGGTGCAAATGTGTATTCCGGGGCTTCCATTTTTAACATTACGCCTATTTATAATGCCGAAAATTACAGTTGGGTCAATAACCTCGTTATGGCCTACGGTTTAAACCGCCAAGAAGGAGCAACATTTAAAATGGATGACCGTATCGATTTCCAGTCGAATTTTAATTATCAGTTAAACAGTTGGTTGAATATTTCTTCACTCGTTAGTTTTCGAACACAGTTTGATGACGGTTTTGCCAACCGCTTTGCCGAAGAACGAATTTCTAGTTTTATGGCCCCTGGCTATTTGGTGGGAGGTATTGGAGCGACCTATAAGCGCTCGAATCGATTTATTGCCTACGTCTCTCCGGCAACCATCAAAAACACATTCGTTCTGGATAGCGCCCTCTCTGCGCAAGGCGCCTACGGTGTTACACCAAATAGCCGTAATCTTTTTGAGTTTGGTACCTATGTCAATATTTTTTATCGAGAAAAATTGAACGAGAAAATCAACTTTCAATTGCGACTCGACCTATTCTCTAATCTTGTTGGAGAGGATCCAAAACCACAAAATATTGACGTCAATGCGGAGTTGTTATTCTTTTGGAAGTTGTCTAAATACCTCAGCTTTAACGTCGCACTTAACTTGATATACGACGACGACATTCTTATTGAATTTGAGCGCCCGAATGGAACCACCGGAAGTGGTCCCCGCACTCAATTGAAATCGGTGCTTGGAGCTGGATTTGCCTACACGTTTTGATGGTATTGAAGTTCAATCGGGCTAAGGGTCGCTTGATATTTTAGATTTTTTTGAGGAGTATGCGCCTATATTTTAGTCGTACCTTTCAACTCTACTAATTAGCGCTTCCAGCATGACGCTTACTACCGAAAATATATTATTGATCGGCTCTTTGATGATGTTTATCAGCATTGTAGCTGGTAAGACAAGCTACCGCTTTGGCGTGCCAACGCTCTTGCTTTTCTTGGGAATCGGGATGCTTTTCGGCTCGGATGGAATTGGCGGTATTCAATTCAATGATCCGAAAGTTGCTCAACTGATAGGTATCGTCTCCCTAAATTTTATTCTTTTTTCTGGTGGCTTGGACACCGATTGGAAGTCGGTACGCCCCGTACTTAAAGAGGGTATTGCATTGTCGACCGTCGGAGTGCTTTTTACGGCTGTATCACTAGGCTTGGTTATTAAGTGGCTCACCGACTTTAGCATTTACGAAAGTTTGCTTTTGGGCTCTATCGTTTCTTCTACGGATGCCGCTGCGGTTTTCTCTATTCTGCGCTCAAAAAGTTTGGGGTTGCGGACGAATCTCAGACCCACTTTGGAGCTCGAGAGCGGAAGTAATGATCCTATGGCTTACGTGCTTACAATAGCCTTCTTGTCGCTGGTTGTGAATCAAGATCAAAGCTTCTGGAGTATTATCCCGTTTTTTCTAATGCAAATGCTTATTGGCGCCGCTGCTGGATTTGCCTTTGGCCGACTAAGCAAGTACGTCATTAACTATATTCGGTTGGATTTTGAGGGCCTATACCCTGTATTGGTTATCGCCTTGATGTTCATCACTTTTTCAATTACCGATTTTGTAGGTGGAAATGGATTTTTAGCTATTTACATTTGTTCGGTTTATCTAGGTAACCAAAATTTGATTCACAAGCGAACCATCATGAAGGTATACGATGGTTTGGCCTGGATGATGCAAATTGTTTTGTTCCTTACTCTCGGGCTCTTAGTGTTTCCCTCTGATATCATACCAGTACTCGGTATCGGATTGGTGATTTCTTTGGCACTGATTTTCGTGGCTCGCCCCATTGGAGTGTTTTTGAGTCTTTTGCCTTTTAAAATGCGATTGCAGCGTCGGTTTTATATTTCTTGGGTAGGTCTTCGAGGCGCTGTTCCAATTGTGTTTGCTACCTATCCTCTGTTGGCGGGGATCGACAAAGCGAATATGATGTTTCATATTGTTTTTTTCATCTCGGTTACGTCGATTCTCATCCAAGGAACAACGCTTAGCATTGTGGCTAAATGGTTTGGAGTTGCTGCGCCCGAAGAAAAACAGTCCGCCTCAGATATTGAGAAATTTTTGTACGACCTGCCAAAAGCTGTGATGAAGGAAATAGAAATTCTATCAGATTGCAAATCCGTGGGGAAATCAATCGTGGAATTGGAGTTTCCAAAAAATGCAATTATCGCAATCATTAAGCGCAATGAGTCTTTTTTAACGCCTAAAGGAACAACGATTATTCAGCCGGGAGACAAACTCTATGTTCTTTCTGAGAATGAAGAAGGACTTAATGAGGTCAATGACTGCCTTCTATCTAAGTCGGCTAATTTTTCCTAACCCTCGGATTTTTCATTTTAGCGTCACCGAGATTTTACTCCGAAGGTTTCAATTTATCTTTCGTACATTTGGAGTTCTGATTGATTTTTTACACGAACTATGCGTAACTCACTTTCGTCTTTTATTGTCGTATCCTTACTCCTGCTGGTTAGTTGCAGTGCGGGCGACCGCAATTGTGATGATATCCACGCTAAGAACTACCATAAGCGAGCAACGACCGACGAAGGTTGCATTTTTCCAGAAACTTCCCAGTCGCCGTTATTGTTGACGAGTTTGCAAAAAAAGGTGAAAGAAACATCAGGCTTAGCGATTATTGATGACGAAATATTTACTCATAATGATCAAGGTAACGACAATCATTTGTACGTTATTGATGCGCAGACCGGTAAGGTGGATAAAACCATAATCGTAGCAAATACAACCAACGAAGATTGGGAGGATTTAGCAATGAGCAATACGCATTTATTCATTGGTGATATGGGTAATAACCGCGGCGATCGCCAAAATCTACGAATTTTTTCCGTGGCTAAGTCTGCTTTGCGATCGGCCGAGGATCTTTCTTCCGTTCCAATAGATGGTGTTATTGAGTTCAGCTACCCGGAGCAAACTGTTTTTATCGACCGTAACCACAATTTTGATTGTGAGGCGATTTTATACCATGAAGGTCACTTGTATTTGTTTACCAAACACCGCGCAGATAACCGAACCAATTTGTACCGATTGCCCGCGCAAACGGGTGTGTACGAAGCCCAAATGATCGCTTCTTTTCCCGCTGGCGGACGAGTTACGGGTGCAGATATTAGTCCAAGTGGTAAATCTGTGGTCATTTGCGGGTACCTCAAAAGCAGCGATGTATTTCTCTGGGAATTTACGGATTTTACGGGTGATAATTTCTTTTCAGGAAAAAAACGAAAAATCACTTTGGGCCCATTTTCATCGATTGGTCAGGTAGAGGCAGTCGTTTTTAAGAATGAAAATACCTTGTATTTAAGCTCGGAAAAAGTCAAAGAATACAACCTGGATGCGCGTCTCTATCGCACACAGCTTTAATGAGTAGAAAGGTGTATATCTAACCCCCCAAGTTGCCTTCATCCCAGTAAGGTTTTTTCAAAGTCCCAATTTTTATCGGGAAATTTTTCGATCCATTGCGCAAGTATTCTGTGATTTTGTTGCTGAAAATTTTCGGCAGCTTTGGTCTCCGCATGAAGGGGTCTGTGCCGTAATCGTTGATGGAGTTTGCGTAAATCTACAATCCATTCTTGTGTACTCTGAGTACAGGCCGTTTGGTAAAACGTATCTCGGATATAATCTATCGCCTGTTCGGAAGGGTGCTTCATGTCTGAGGCGTAGTATCGATAATCGCGTAATTCGTGATGAAGTATTTCGTACGATGGGAAATATCGCGCCTCTCCAGACTTTTCAAGTTCGTGACAAAATAAATGGAGTAAAGCCTTTCCGCGGGAGTTTGCCACAGCATCGTCGTAGCGCACCGGACTCACGGATACGATGAATTTGTTTGTGGGATAACGTTTTCTCGTTTCCCGCCATAGCTTCATGAGGTATTGAATATCCGGTAATTCTCTACCAAAATCTTGCGCTGGTCGTTTGTGACAGTTGTTGACCGTCACTTCATTATGTGTCCACATCCAACCGGTTCCAAAGGTCAGTAGAATGATGGGGTCTTGCAAGTTGCGGGCGCTGAGAAGCGATGCATTGATTTTTTCTAATACTTTCTCCTGCTTAGGATGCGAAAAGCACCCGTGATGATCGAATGAGTGCCATAACTCCTGATGAAAAAATAAATCGGAGGATGCGTACTTCTTGTTATCGGCAATGGCGATTAACTGCTGCATTGCCGAAACGGGATTGTAGGTGATACCGAAGGGGTTGACCTCGGCATTGAACTTTAAGCCTATTAAATCATTTCCGATATTTTCGCTAAAGCATGAGCCGATAAACAACAATGGTGTGTTGGTGTCGATACAACTCCACGCTTCGGGGAGCCTAACTTTTGCGTTTTGCATATTCAATTTGATATGCTCGCAAACTTACTTCACAAGTTTCTTTCGCTCGATACGCCCGTCTGAAAAATGAATTTCTAATAGGTATATACCCTTGGGGAAATGACTTAAATCTGCCTGCTTTTCTGAGGAAATCATGCAGACTTTCCCCTCGGTGTTGATGAGTTTCCAACTCGTAAAGGGTGTGCTGCTTTCAATCTCAATTCGCTCGGAAAAAGGGTTAGGGTATACGCGAAAATTTTCTTGGGAAAATATATTTGTCGAAAAGTCAATGCTTTGACAAGTCATAAGCCGTAGATCTCCCAGAGCAAAATCTGAGAACATTGTGGCGTTCGGCAGCACAAACTCTAGTACTCCTGAAGTCGGAGCGTTTGCCGGCGCATACCACTCAAATTCGTGATAAGAAAAGCTCGTGTTGTTTTGCATCAAAAAGCTTTGTACCAGTTGGCCGTCGTAGTAGACCTCCATAGTTATCGGGTGATTTGAAAACCGAATGGTTGATTCAAAGCTTAAAGTGTGCTTTTCACCCGGCAGAATGCCGACGATATTTTGCGAAAGAAATCCAACAGGACTCGGAAGCAAATTGATATCTACAATGAGAATAGGCTCCGCTTGTCGCAATTGTGTCGCAGGGAAAGCAGTGCAAAACGCATTGAAAATATTGTCAACACCCAAGCCATCTAAATTAGTTCCCGCACAGTTTGCGGAGCTTCTGGATGCCTGAGACAAGGGGGAAGCGTAGTGGGTAAGACCGCTTTGAAAATTCCCGTTCTTGATGAGGTTTACATAGTTTGCGCAGGTATCACTACCAATTGGATTGGATGCCCAAGTAGGAAATAATAGGACGCCTAGACTCAATGTGAATATTATTTTTCGCATATCGAAGTGTTTTTTCGTTCAACAACGGCATAAATGTATGCGAATTTTCTTTCACAGCAAGCTCAACTAATCCAATGACGTATTATTCTTAGTTAAAGCTCTGTATATTTATTTTCCCGCAATCACTTTTTCCATCGATTATTATCTCGTTGGATATCCGCCGTTTTAAAATAAGGATCAACCATAACGACGCTGACATCGCTAAACGGCACCGGTAGTGTCAAGGTGTAGCTCCGTGAAGCCCATTTCCAAAAAGGATGGTGTTTTCCTTCTTGATTGGAATTGCCGTACATTAGATCAATGGGGACATGGTGCAGCTCCACTCCTTTGGGAGTTACAACACCAATAGTCGCGGGCATTGGGATGTCGCCCTTTCGACCAATCACGATATGGGTGCTGTTGTTATCTCCATATACACTGTCGATGCTCAGGTCTATGGCTTGGGTGGTACCAATCCATAAATCGAGAAACCACTGTAGTTGAAGGTCTGAGGTTTTTTCCATTTCCCGGATGAAATCTTCTGGATGTGGATGGTGGAAAGCCCATTTGCGGAAGAAGTTTTGGAATCCTTTCCAGAAGTCTTCCTCGCCCATGATGTATAGTAGGTTGTTCAGCAGCAAGCAGCCTTGCGAATACGAGGCAATTCCGTAGGCTCTGTTGGTGAGATAGTGGTCTGAAGGTGTGGTTAACACTTCAGTTTTTCCGGCTTCGTATTGTTGCACGTAGCCTAAATAATTGCTGTAATGCGGGTTTGAAGCTCGAACGCCTTCTTCGGGAAAGAGTTTTTGCATAATGATATTTTCCACAAAGGTTGTAAAGCCCTCATCGATCCAGGGGTATCGGTTTTCATTGGTGGCGATCATACCGTAAAACCAGTTGTGCATTGCTTCGTGAACCGCCAAGCCTACCATTCCTTTCAGCTTACCTCTTCCCATCATTAGAGTGGCCATGGGGTATTCCATGCCGCCGTCACCGCCTTGAATAAAGCTAAACTCCGGATAGGGGTAAGGGCCTACAAGCGAGTCGGCCAGTTGGAAAAAGCGCTCCATGTATTTTGGGAGTTCTTCCCAATTTTTTGCGGGATCTCCCTTTTTCTCGGTGTAGAAGAAGCGCATCAATGGACCCCCTTCTACTTGATGGGTGGTGTGGATGTACTTCGGGTCGGCAGCCCAGACAAAGTCGTGAACATTTTCTGCGCGAAAATGCCACGTTCCTGCGCCATTTTTCTTGGATGTTGAATAGCCTCTTCCCATTTCCTCCGCGTTTTGTAAAACGCCCGTAGCGGCTACAGTATAGGCTTTGTCGATGTCTATGCGGACATCAAAGTTCCCCCAAACACCATAAAATTCGCGTCCAACATAGGGTGTGGTATTCCAACCGTAGCGGTCGTAATTTGCCAATTTTGGATACCACTGCGCCATTGAGTAATGGATCCCCTCGCTGTTGTTTCTTCCACTACGACGAATTTGTTGGGGTACTTGACCTCTAAATTCTAGGGCCAATTTGGTGGTTTGTCCAGGAGCTAAAGGCGCTGGAAGAGTTACTTTGAGGATGGTTCCCCAATGTTCAATATTGGCCTCTTTGCCGTCTTGCTTTAGCCAGAGAATTTTTTGTTCCCCAATCTCCTTTTCGCTTAAGCCAGCAATACGACTACCCACGCGACGATCAGGGTCGGGGAGGTCTCTTGAGCGCTCGTCCATGTTGCTTCCCGGTTGAAAGGCATTGAACTGCAAATGATAAAAGACCTTTTCCAGGGTATCGGGGGAATTGTTGGTATACGTAATTTCTTGCTGACCTGTAAACGTGTGCGTTTTGTGATCCAAAGAAACCCGAATATCGTAATCAGCGCGTTGCTGCCAATAATCGGAGCGGGGTTGCGCATGAAGTTGGAGTCCTAATACGAAGAAAACCGCTAAAGAACTATTTTTGAAAAATCTCATGGAATGAATGTGTTGATTTTAGACGTACGCCTCTCTCGGTATGCTCAACTCTTCCTAGGTCGTTCACCGGGTCGTGCTCGAAGTACAATAGGAACTCTTCTTCAGCAGCCATATGCAGAAACTGTTCTTTTTCTTTCATCGTCAACAAAGGACGTGTGTCGTAGGCCATTACCCAGGGTAGAGGGACATGACCCGCAGAGGGCAGGAGGTCTGCCATGAAAACGATCTTTTGTCCTTGATACTCAATTACGGGCAGCATCTGAGCTTCGGTGTGTCCACTTACGGCATACACTTGGAAGGGCAGTGGCGTGTCGTGAAGTCCGTCGTTGTGTAAGTCGATGAATTTCAACTGACCCGATTCTTCCAGGGGTAAAATATTTTCTTTCAAAAAACTGGCTTTTTCTCTTGGATTGGGCTGTGTTGCCCACTGCCAGTGTCGTTGATTGCTCCAAAAATGCGCATTGGGGAAGGCAGGTTCGTAACCCGTACGGTTTTTATTCCAGCGTATTGCGCCACCGCAATGATCAAAATGCAGGTGGGTAAGGAACACATCCGTGATGTCGTTGCGGGTGAAGCCTAAGTCTTTTAGCGAATTATCTAAACTGTGTGGTCCGTGCAAATGGTAATGGCCGAAGAATTTTTCATCTTGTTTATCACCCATTCCGGTATCGATGAGGATGAGTCGGTCGCCATCTTCTATGAGCATACAGCGAGCCGCCCATGAGCACATATTTTGCTCATCGGGCTGATTCGCTTTTTGCCATAATTTTTTGGGAACAACGCCAAACATGGCGCCTCCATCGAGTTTGAAATGACCGGCGTGAACGGGATATATTGTCATGCAAATGTGATTTTATTTATAGATGCACGAAAATACGTTACAGCGGTTAATCGCGCTAATTTTTTGGCTGTCAAATTACCTTCCTTGCCCACGCAGCTTATGTATCTCAACATTTTTATGCTGACTACACGATAGAAATTGCAAAAGGAGATTCTGCGAAGAGTGCTGCTGAGGTTTTTTAGGGCGCCAAATCGCGCTTTTCGCTGCAAGTCCTCGGCAAAAACGCCGTGTCCGCAACAGCGGGCAAGGAGCTCCTCCGTCGCTCTTGCCCGCTGGCGCCCACTGGCGTTTTAGCCTCCGGGCTTTCCGCTGCAATCGCGGGCGCGGACGGATCGGGCGTTTTTGGCGATGGTGGTGTTAGGATTCAATCGAACGCCAAGCCGTACTCATATTCAATTTAGGCTCGATATACGTCGCGATTTCATCGATTGAAATACGAATCTGCTCGGCCGTGTTTCGGTCGCGAATGGTTACGGTATTGTCTTCCAAACTCTGGTGATCTACGGTAATGCAAAATGGCGTTCCGATCGCATCCTGACGACGATACCGGCGCCCTACAGAGTCCTTTTCATCGTACTGAACGGCAAAATCTCCGGCCAGTTGTCGGCGAATGCTGTTGGCTAATTCGGGCAGACCATCCTTTTTGATGAGCGGTAAAATGCTGACCTGAACGGGAGAAAGAAAATACGGTAATTTTAAATGTGTACGCTCACTGCCGTCTTCTAGCTTTTCTTCACGCAGTGCGTTGGAGAGAATTGCCAGAAACATTCTGTCGAGTCCAATGGAGGTTTCTACCACGTAAGGAATATACTTTTCTTGGGTTTCGGGATCAAAGTACTGCATTTTCTTGCCGCTGAATTCTTCGTGACGGCGAAGGTCGAAGTCGGTGCGACTATGAATACCCTCGAGTTCTTTGAATCCAAACGGGAATTTGAATTCGATATCGGCGGCGGCGTTGGCGTAGTGAGCTAATTTGTCGTGATCGTGAAAACGATAATTTTCGTCGCCCAGACCCAGACTCTGGTGCCATTTCATGCGGCGATTTTTCCACCATTCGTACCATTCGAGTTCTTCTCCCGGACGCACAAAGAATTGCATTTCCATTTGTTCAAACTCACGCATGCGGAAAATGAATTGTCGAGCAACAATTTCGTTGCGAAAGGCTTTGCCAATTTGCGCTATCCCAAAGGGGATTTTCATGCGGTTGGACTTTGATACATTCAGGAAATTCACGAATATTCCCTGGGCAGTTTCCGGTCGTAAGTACAAAGTCGATGCCCCTTCGGCTACGCTACCCATTTGGGTAGAAAACATGAGATTGAATTGTCGGACATCGGTCCAGTTTCGACTTCCACTTACCGGACAAGCAATTTCTTCCTCAATGATCAGATCTTTGAGGGCAGCCATATCGTTGGCTTCAGCTGCGGCAGCAAATTTTCTACGTAGGTTTTCAGCTTTATCTAAATAGCCCTTTACGCGAGGATTGGTTTCGCGATAAAGCGCTTCATCGAAAGACTCCCCAAAGCGTTTGGCTGCTTTGGCAACTTCTTTATTCGCTTTTTCAAGATGTTTTTCAATCTGATCTTCCAAGAGCACATCGGCGCGATAGCGCTTTTTAGAATCCTTGTTGTCGATCAGCGGATCGTTGAAGGCATCTACGTGCCCACTCGCTTTCCATACCTCAGGATGCATGAAAATGGCCGTGTCAATCCCCACAATGTTGTCGTTCATGCGGGTCATCCATCCGTACCAATATTGTTTGATGCGGTTTTTGAGTTCAACTCCGAGTGGACCGTAGTCGTACACCGCACCTAGACCATCATAGATTTCACTTCCAGGGTAAATAAATCCGTACTCTTTACTGTGCGAAATGATGTCTTTAAAGGAGGTTTCTATGGCGTCCATATTGGGTTTTTTTAGCGAAAAATTAAGTGGCAAATCTACGCAAAAAGACGCTAGGTGCAATAGTACCCAGCGTCTTTTCGTGTCTAATAATTTCTCGATTCGATAGCTTTTTCTTCGGGTCTAATTACGGAAGAACCGTTGAAACAGGAAGTCGATGACGGTTTCTTCTACCAAGTCCATTTTATCGGTGATTTCACCATTAGGTCCCAGCCACGGACAGTGGTCATCTCCCGGGAAAACCAGAAGTCTTTCGGGAATGCCAACACTTCGAGCGCGATCGTGGATGGGGCCACTCCCGCACAGTCTGTTGCGAAATTCCGGAGCCGGGAGGGTTGTGAGTACCGGACCGCAATTGAAAGGAACGGTCTTGTCGTCATCGCCATGAGCGCTTACCAAAGGTTGACCGCCAGCTTGCAAGTAATTCAGGTTGTTTATAGCTCCGGCAAGATTAATCACGGCGTGCACGTTGCTGCTGTAACCACTGTGTCCACGCGTGCCTTCTAGTCCGCCTTCGCTGTCGAGGATATCCAGCAAATGCTGAGGAATCACACTCGGATTGCGCATGTAGGCGAGGTGCAGCATGAGAATTGCCCCGGCTGAATTTCCTCCCGCAAATATTCTCGTGGTATCGATGCCAAAAGGATTGCCGTCTTCAACGTAGGTTTTACGTAAATAACGGATGGCCGCCTTCCCGTCGTGAACGGCTCTTACTACCACATTCAGGACTTCCAGTGAATCAAAAAATATGGTGAAACCGGGGCCTAGACGATACGAAATCGAAGCCGCCACATAACCATGCTTTGCAAAAGTCTCACACATACGCTGCATATCAGGCAAGCCTCGGTCGCCGCCGATAAACGATCCCCCGTGAGCCATCACAATAACCGGTCTTTCTTCCAAATCATCCCCTTCAGGCATGTATATGTCCATTTGCAAATCACCATTTGCCGTAAAACTAACGGTTTCGGTGCGCACATCCGTAAAGACTGCATCACGGTACCGCCCGCCATCTGGCGTGGTATTTCCTGTTTTATTTTCGTCATCTTTGCTACAGCTCCAAACTGTAATTGCTGCGATAACGATCAATGTCCATTGAAAAAGAGTAAATCGATGTTTCATGTTGTTGAAGTTAATGAAATTAAAAACTTAGAATTCGGAAATCGGTGGTTATTTTGGGTTTTAATGGCAATTGTTTTAAAATAGGACCCTCGCAATTCGGCAGGTATCACGACAAATATTTTAAGCACCAATATTAGCAATAATATTCAATATCCGCAAGACGAAGTTAAGCAACATTTCCATCCCATTTTCAAATTAAAGAAACCGCCGTATTTTGGAGGGGCGAAACCCGTGTTCTGCTCGATAGCGGCACCAACATCCGCTATATTCAAGGCTTGCTTGGACATAAAAGCATCACTAACACCACCATTTACACCTACCTCACCGATCAGAAAGTCCGCAAAATAAGCAGTTCGCTGGACGACTTAGGTTTGGATAAATCCAAAAAATAGAGTATGTTTGGAGGCGGAAAGCGGAACTAAAATAATATTAGAATCAGTAGTGACGACAGAATCTCAAAATATCGAATTC
>REDE01000099.1 GCA_007693635.1 Flavobacteriales bacterium
CGATGCCGCCAAGTGGTTTATCGACGCCATTCAGCAACGACAGCATACGCTATACATCACAATGAATTCCATCATGAACTACCAGCGGGAATATTTTCTCACCGGCGACGAAAAGAAATTACGACCGATGATTCTCAAAGACATCGCAGAGGAGATCGGCATGGATATCTCTACGGTGTCACGAGTTGCCAACAGTAAATATGTGCTCACGCCTTACGGGACATTACTAATCAAAACATTCTTCAGTGAAAGCATGACCAACGATGAGGGTGAGGAAGTTTCTACTCGTGAAATCAAAAAGATCTTGGAAGAAAGCATAGCAGCTGAAAACAAGCGCAAGCCCCTTACCGATGAAAAACTTGCCAAAGTTCTCAAGGAAAAAGGCTATCCAATAGCGCGTCGAACTGTGGCTAAATACCGAGAGCAGCTGGATATTCCCGTTGCTCGTTTACGCAAAGAATTATAACATGAGGAACATCGCCCAGTTTATCTCATATTTGCTTCATCCCTCAATAATGCCGGTTTTGGGTGTGTTTATGATCACCCAAACCTATAGTTATTATTTGCCTTATGAACTGCAAAAACGGCTACTACTCATTGTCATCGCGGGCACGTATATCCTTCCGCTACTGGTGAGTCTTGCTCTATGGAAATTGGGCTATATAGAGTCGTTGCTCATGAAAAACGCACGCGATCGGCGAGCTCCATTTATCATGGGTGGTATTTTCTTCTACTTTACCGCCCAACTGATGCGTGGTGTGGAGGCGATTCCGCTTTTGTACATCTTTATTTTAGCGGCAGCCACTACCATTCTAATTCAGCTAATATTTTTACGACAAACAAAAATAAGTGCCCATTCGGCAGGGATGTCCGGACTGCTTAGCTTGAGCGTTGTTTTAGCCTCACGTGGCGATTTCGTTACCCCATCTTTCGTTGCTATCCTAGTCGCTCTATGGGGCTTAATTGGCTGGGCGCGTATTGAGCTCGAGGCGCACAGTTTGCAGGAAGTCATTTTGGGATATCTCAGCGGAAGTCTACCTTTGCTGGTTTTCTTATGGATGAATTCTCTGATATAAGAAGTCCCAGTAAAAAGGCAACTAGTTGAAATCCAGAGTTAATCGAAACCGCAAAATACGGCCATTACCTGAGTCGGCGACATAAACAATTCTGCGGTAGTATCCTACTCCCGATGGGCGGTTAAACTGGGTTAAGCCATTACCTGTTCCACCAAAAGAGGCCTTTTCAAGTTTTGTTCTGCCCGTTGCTGGAGGAGGAAGAACCCCTTCAAATCCGTCGCGCGTAAACTGAAATAGGCTATCCTTTTCCTCATCGACTACGAATAAAAACCTTGTATTGTCGCCTGCTACAGCAATGGCAGAGGGCTTGCTAAACTTATTGGGTTCAAACAAAAATCCGTCTGCCCGAGAAGTATCTCCTACTGGAAAAATAACCGGACGAAATTCCGCTCCAAAATCCGTTTCAATGTATTCAATGAATTGAACTTTCAACTCGTTGGCGGGGTCTACACTGCTGTAAAAAAAGTGGCGTTCCTGCGAAGCTTGTATTTGCGGAGGCACGGCGTAGGTGGCTATTCCGGATGGTTTCTGAAAAAAGTTATTAAATATACCACTTGACGTACTTACCGATATTGGTGTTTCAAACTGGTCGGTATTGGAGAAAATCAAAACGGCGTCATTTGGTCCCAAAATGGAACTCCCCCCCTGCCCTTGTCGCGTTACATAATAGCGGTTATTCTGTGAAGGAATATCGCTTGCCATGATGGCCACCTTTCCGAAGCGCACCGTAAGATCCTGGGCATTTACATTGCTTCGAGAATAAAAAGGGTGGATAATTTTATTGACGATGCGAGCATAGCGAATACCGTACTGTCCGTTTTGATTGAGCAATCTGATTCGGTAAATGCAAGCCAGAGTTATGGGGTCGCCACTTGCCGAAACCGTATCTAAAGTCCCGCAGGCTAGCAGATCAAAACGGCGGTCTTGAGTCACACTTGTCACCCCCGGAACGCTAAAACGCCCTTGTTCGCGACCGCTTTCATCCAGACCAATGATTTGCTGAGTTGCCTCGTCAACCACGTAAAGTAATTCGTCAAAACCAATACAAATATCCGTTGGGTAAACGAATTGATCCCAAGCCGGTTGGATGGGGACATAGGCAATATCTCGGTTGGTGAACTCCGGTAAATCAATAAAACTCAAATCCGTTTTATCACCAAAAAAATCATTACACCCGACAAAAACAACAGCGCTAAAAAGCACAGCTGATAGGGTTTTTAGAAGTTTTTTGTTAAGCTTGGTGGCCATAATTAGCATTTTACTTGCTGTTCATCAATAAAAAACGAAGTCCAATAAGGTGTTGCATCCCTACAAAATCAGTGGGATTAGCTGAGTAGTCTACGTACATGGTGTTGTCTCCAAATCCAGCTTTCACGCCAAAACCAAACGAGGGCCAGTGCTGTCCTTCAACACTAATTCGGTACCCCAAGCGCATGAAATACACGTCTGCATAATCATATTCACCTCCAAATCGCAAGTTTTCTGCGTTGTCGTTGGGGTGATTAATTTGGAAAGAACCGTGAATTTTATGCTGACCATTTTGATAAGCCAAAGCAGATGCGCCGAGACTAAACACGATAGGCAGAGTATTATCATCAAGGGCTATTCCTTCGATTCGATTAAAGTTGACCGGTAAATCTCTTCGATTAGAAAGCGCTGAATTACCACTAAAGTTTGAAACCACCACTGCAAACTGCAGGTCACGCCAGTCTGTTTGGTACAAAAACGACATATCGATTGCTGCTGTATGTGCGGTAAATTCAGCGATATTTTCGTAGATGTATTTCAGACTTACACCCGTACTAAATTGCTCGCTCAATCTACGCGCATAGGTCAGTCCGAATGCCATATTTACTACACTAAACTCACGTCCGGTACCTTGGGGCATAAATTCGGTGCGTTCTTTAATTCTTCCGCTATTTAGTCCGTTGATGCTAAATCCGATGACATCATTTCTATTTGCGTTGGGAAATGCACCTGAGACAAAGCTTTGATTGACTCCAGCACCCACAAACATATTTTGCATACTGAAGGTATTGTGCTTGATTTGGGTAAGCGCCGCGGGGTTCGTAAAAATAGAGTACGCATCCCCTGAAATTGCTGCACTTGCTCCACCAAGCGCTAGAGAGCGTGGATTGATGTCGTTCTTCAAGAAAGTCAATGCCGATAATCCGGCGCGCTCACCACCATAATTAGGGAGTACTTGTGCGCGCATCCCCAAGCTTGCGGAAATGGCAAAAAGTAAAATTATTAGATGCTTCATTAGAATCGGAATGCTATGCCATACAATATTTGACGAGGCGCTAAATAGCGCGCTGGATCACGTGGATCTAAACCTGTTTCTTGTGGACCGTTAAACTCTGGACGTGGGTCGCGCCAATTCATTGGAACATCATCGCCAAATTCGTAAGCTCGACCTGTAATAGGGTTAATAATTTGCGCATTGAGGTGATTGAACATGTTGCGAATTTCAACGGTAAATACCACACCTCGGTATTTGTTAATCATCCAATCGTAACTGAGTTTAAGATCGAAATTAATCCATGGCGTGGCAATTTCCTCCAAAAAGCGGTCGTTGCGAACCTCAAACTCTGGACGACCAAGTTCATTAGCTCCCACGCGCTCTTGTGGTGTATATCGAAAACCAGAGGTGTAACGGTAGGAGAAAAACGCTCTAAAGCCCGTAATTCGTTGATCGAAAATTCGGAACGTACTGTCGGGCGTAAAGATGATTCCCACGTTGATGTTCCAAGGACGGTCGAAGGCGAGATATTGTTCGCGAGCCAATTGTATTTCTCCGGTTTGGGCAATTTGCAATGCCGACTCACGTGCAGTGTTAGACTTACCGCGTGCTAGTTGATACGCGGCATTACCAAAACTATTGAAATATTTACCCAAACGATACTGATAACCGAATTCCACGCCCATGATTTTCGCATAATCTTGGTTGATATAAACGGTTTTGGTTACTGGGCGTCCCGTTAAATCACGTACAATGGCACTTCTCGAAACGATGTAGTCGAAACGGTTATTATTAAAAGCCGTAAGTGAAACAATCAAATTGCGGTTGACTTGAGATTTCAAACCCACTTCGTAACTCACGTTGACCTCGGGATCAAGATCGGGATTACCCAAACTCGAGAGGAAGGAGCGGTCTTGAAAAACTGGATCTAAACCAGCATAAAGAAAACGCGGGTGAGGCAAACGCATGGAATGTCCGTAATTAAAGTACAATACATTATTTTCAGTCACCGGAAAAGAAACATTGATTCTAGGAAGCATACGTGCTTTCCAACGAAGTCCCAATAAACCAACCGTTTTATTCATGTAATCCTCACGAGTCTGATCAATTACAGGACTATTAGGGTCGCTTATTGCTTCATCGGCAAAACGCCCTGGAGCCCAATAATTCATACGCATACCGAGCGTAGCGATAATTCCCTTATAAGAGATTCTGTCTTCGAAGAAAAATCCACCATTTTGTGGACGAACGAACCAGATATCACTGCTGGATCCGATAGAAACAGAAGGTGTAGTCAGCGTATCGTTAATGCGAATGGGTGCACCTACCCACGGACGAATGACGTCGGCCCATTGATACTCCGTAAAGATATGATTAAATCCAAAGTTGAACCGATTGATTCCGTCGCCGGGATCGTAGGTGATTTTCGCACGCAAGGTATATTCTTGCGCATAGTGATCGTGCCACAAAGATGAAATTCCACCGTTGTTCACCAATCCATCGCCCGGTAAGACAAATAAAGTCCCTGTGGGATCGTTCGGATTAAAAATCCCCACAGGATCAGTGATAATGTTTGCCTCATCATAAATTTGATCGACGGTCTCTGAACGAAAAGGTCTGCCATTGGCATCAGCGCGCAGATTAGTAAAAAGACGTCCCGCACTTAGAGAGGCACCCCATTTTTTATTAAACATGTGCTTCACATTGAGCGCGCTTAGAACCGATCGGTGCGTATAGGTCGTGGCGTTGTCTAGATTATTTGACCGGGCGTATTGAAAACCAGGGACCAAAATCGCATCAAAACCAACGATTTGTAAGGTACGGGTATTCTGATTGATATTGACACTTGCCTGGTTAGTAAAAGTGATTTTCGTACCCGGACGAACTTGGTAAGCAAGCTTAGCGGTATGCGTGAAGACGTTTGAATAACGCGGCGCCCAGAAAGTAGGGTTATCAGGGAATAGCGATGAATGAAGCTGCTCGGCAACTGGACCAAAATATTCGTTAGTAATTTGACCTGTAACGTTGTTGAATAACGTAACCTTCCCTTTGGTGCCGGGAATTGGTGTACCCATTGTTAGCTCGAAAATATCTGTAAAAAAGCTAGAAGCAACATCCGGGTTTGCGAGGTAATCGCGTTGCCACATACCTGAAAACTCGAAGCGGTCGCCGGCTTCGCGAATGGTTGTATTGACGACCCCCGAAGAGCCTCCACCAAACTCTGCTCCGGCACCACCTGTGATTACGCTAAGGGAGCCAATGGACGAAGAATTAACATTGACCCCAAAACCCGTACCTGCTAGAGGGTCTTGCGCACTAATACCGTCCACCAAAAATTCTGTTTCGTACACTCGAGCACCCCGAATTTGCAATCCATCAGGGGTTTCAATCACCCCGGCCTGCATCGCCACGACTTCTTGAACATCGCGTGAATTCATTTCTGCAAGTTCTTGCCGACTAATTGTGATTTCCGATGCAGCTAATTCAAGGTCAATTTGTGATTTTCGACCGATGACTTCTACTGCTCCAAGACTACTAACTTCTGAAGACAGTGTAACGTCGAGTTTGGTTGTTTCACCAGATTTTATGATGATTTCCGTAAACTGACGCGTTCCGTAACCTAAATATTGGACGCGCACGGAATACGCTCCCGGCTTAATATCCGAGATCAAATAGCGGCCGTCCAAATCGGTTGTAGCACCTCGATATGTACCAATAATTGATACCGATGCACCGATTAAGGTTTCACCAGTTTGCTCATCCTTCACGACACCTTGGAGTCGACCTTGAGCGCTGTTTTGAGCCTGTAAATAGACCGAAAACAAAATAAGCAGAGCTGCAAACCAGCCTTTACCAATCGAAATCATCCTGTAAAATTTGATCAAACAATCGCTGTAATTCTGTTGGATTGCCCGCAAAGCGGTGCAGACTAGTCGCAAAAAAGACCTGCTGAACATTTCCGTTACGTCGGCGTAACGAAGCAATTAAGTTATCCCCCTGCCAGTTATTCAATTTGGTGAGTTGAGCACGATAAAAAACCTCGGAATCAATGGAGCGAATCATGGGAACAATACCCGCAAGGGTTCCGTCTGGAGAGAGGCGTGGATACGAAACGGTATCTACTGGAACCATGGAACTGTCGTTGGTCAATCGAGCCTGACCAGCGCTGGTCACCACCCCCTCGATGGGAAATCCTATTCCTAAAGTTTGAATATCGGTGGCTGGCGAAAGAATGGTTGTAACGAATGATTTACCGTTATTGCTGTTGAAGTTAGCAATCATAGGTGATAAAAATGCCAATATAGTAGACCGTTGACCCGTCACTTGGTTGTCGTATAAAGAGATATCGGTATACGCAAAAAGGATATTGTAGCGTTCAAAAACCCTATTCATGGTAGGACCCCAAAACTTCGGTTGAAATTTTCCATTCTGCACGGCATAATCCAAGAAATCATAACTACCGAGAAACCCTGAAAAAGCATAAGGGTTAATGGCATCACGCACAATAGCCGGTTGGCCGCAAATTATTAAGTTTTGTGAGGTTTGTTGCTTAAAATAAAATGCTGCGGAAGTATCAACCGGACTCTCTGCGCCGGCAATGTCGATGGCTTTTATATAAACAACATTTTCATCGTTGTAGCGAACGCCATCTGCCTTTTGGGCACGAGCTGAACTCTCAGCACCAGCATAAATTAAAGCTTCACCAATGCCTGAGGTTTGGTTTTCCTCAAGAACAAAAGTCAAAATATTATTAGACGGAATACTGAACCAGTTTCCATCATTGAATTTCATCAATACTTGTTCGATGGTTTCGTTGCCATCGAGGTCGGTGGCATTCCAACGAAACGTTGCCGCGATGAGGGCGGTATCTTCGGGAGCGGTAGACTTGTCAATTGACGCTACCGGAGGCGTATTTCTCAAAGGAATACGCAAATAGGCCGGATCTGGATCGCGCGCATCTTCATTATCGATGGCTCTAATCCAAAAGTCCTGATCAGTGGTATCTGATCCGGCTTCGATACTAAAACGAAAAACACTGTCTGTTCGCGCGGTAAAGAACCAGTTTTCATTGTCGAAAGATATTTCATAACCTACAACAAATCCATCCTTATCGGTACCAAACCATGAGAGTCTAACGTTGGAATTAAGGCGGTTTTCACCAGTTCGGTTAATGCTCTCCAAAAAAATAGAGGTGCTAGGAGGCCGATTCTCCTGTTTCTCACCGCGCATACATCCAGCCACTTGAAGGCCGATTAGCGCAATAAAAAGTATATTCCAACGCATATGAGAAAAAAAAAGGAGGAAGTCATCAAAGACTCCCTCCAAGTTTAAATTATTTTTTCACTAAAACTTTAGCCGTTTTAACCATCATACCATTTTGTGTGTCAACCACACGAAGGATGTACATGCCTTCTGGTAGATTGTCAACGCTGACAACAGATTTACCGTTGTTCATAACCTGACTGCGAATGGTGCGACCGCTAAGGTCATTCAATTGAAGTGCGTAATTACCAGCTTCCGCGATTTCTACATTAAACTGTCCAGACGCTGGGTTAGGATAAATACGAACATCAGCAGAACCTTCAAAGCTACGTACGCTGATAAGAGGACGGCAATCTAAACTGTCAAGTGTGAAATTTGGATTGATGAAATCGTCATTTGCACGAGGAAGCAAGCGGTATTCGCCAAATCCGAAGAATAAAACACCATCAATAGCATCAAATTCCATAGACTTATTGGTAACCACCACCGGAACCATCATTTGACCATTTTGGGTAGCCCAAACTGAGTCATTTACCACACTCACATAAAGTGAAGAACGACTGTTGCCGTCACGACCTGCCAAAACGATGGTAGATTCTGCTAAACCATTCGCTGTATCCGTAGAGATTAGGTAGTCACCAAAATTTCCACGACGTGGCTCGGAGATGAAGATTTTACCGTTTGGATTCTCCATGCGCAATAGCATACCCTCATATTTTTCAATTTCACCAGAAGCGTACATTGCCGGCATATTCGGGCTAACTGATACTGGTGTGACCGTTCTTCTATTTCCTGTTTTGGTTACGCTCGTTACGTTGATTTGTGTAAAACCAAAGTTTTCTTGAACCGTACCGGTAACTGTGACCTCCTCTTCGCGGAAAAGTGAAACTAGATCTGGTGAGCCCACTAAACCAATACCTGACCATTCGTTGAAGTCGGGATCTTGAATGTAAACAAACCCTAGATCACATACTTTAATGGAGGAAGTTACAACACCAGTTACCGTAACAGCTTGTCCTGTGTAAGGAGAGTTACCATTGTCTAAAGCAAATTGGATATCAGGAATAACCAAACCACCGCTGCGAACGGTGTAGTAGAAAAAGTCTGCCGCGGTACTACCTGCTCCGAAAGGCGCAAGAGTAACGTTATTGTCGTTATCTGTAGCTTCGATGTAGTAGCGAACAAATGCTCCATTAGGGAATGCTGGAATAACCGCGCTGTATTCGTCAACAGTACCAGGGATAAGTTGAGGGGTAATGGAAGTAAAAGCAGAAAGAGGTTGACTGCTGTCACCGCTGTAGTATAATTTGATATCGGTGATTGTTCCGTCCAAATCGTATGCGGTAAAGTTGATCTCAGCCGTTTGAGAAGCATTAGGAACCAAAGGAGTACGAGCCACATTCTCAACGAATGGAGGTGATGCACCTAAGTTGTAGTGTGTAGAATCGAAAGGATTGAGTTCGTAACCACGACCATTTCCACCCAAACAGCCATTAGCTGAATGCATAACGATACCGCGAATCGAGTTGTAGAACGCACCTACAGTTGGGGGAGAAAAAGTTCCGTTACCAGGACCTCCATTAGCTAGAGCATAAGGAGATTCAGGGTTAACCGGTGTGTGGCTAGGTAATTTTTGTGCGATAAAGCGATCGGAAATGTTAATGCGATTTCCTTGCGCATCTACCACGTCAAAACTCACACGATTACCACCCGCAAAAAGATTCACGTTAACAACGGTAACGTTTTGAATTTCAACAAAAGCACCTTCCCATTGCTCACCAGTTTCCAACTGGTTGATACGGTTATTATTGTTGAGATCACCTACACTTACTACAGCTGCTTGAGGCGGAGTTTGAGTGCCCGCAAGTAAACTCAACGAGTTGAAATTAAGAATTTCCAACTGAGTATTATTGGCAAACATTCCAACGCGGCCAATTACTTCAACGATATCGCCAGCAACTACTTGCGTAGCGATAGGGTGAGCAACCAAACCTGTACCCGTAGAGTATGAGCAAAGTACTTCTAGGCCTTTAAAAGGGGCTGAAGTAGCACCTGTAGCCGTATCTGCAATGTACATAAACGGACGAAATCCACCTTGAACACTACCTGAAGGAACTTCTACCAAACCACCGTCGACAACCACAACACCAACGGTTCGAATGGTGTCATTGAAATACTGGGAGGTATCGTTACAATTTGCTAAATCAGAGGCACTCACGAACTTAATGTTGTGAATAGGCACTGTTGGGGGCGTTTGAGCAAATAAGCCTATGCTTGACGCCAGGAACAAAAGAGACAAGAGATTTCTCATAGATAGAGGGGTTGTTTAAATTATAATTTTTGATTGCGGATAGGAGTTCTTGATTGAGGGTTTACTTGATTATTGCAAAGGATCCGGAACGTTTTATGCCGGTATCGAGATCTTGAACGGTAAACAAATAAAGACCACGGGCAATAATTTGGGTATTTTTGCTTAAAAGATCCCAAGCGTGCTCTCCCCCGGAAAAAACATTTTGCGAGGGGTTTTCGGATCCAAATGTTCTAAACCACCTAATACCCGTACCGTCGTAGTTCTCATCGTGCTGAATCTCATCAATCAAGTCGCCCGCAGGGGAAAAGATTTTAATGAGGCAGCGTTTGGGTAAGTTTGCGAAGATAATTTTCCGACTTTCCTCTTGAAAATTTGATCTGCCTTCCCAAGCGGCACCGTAGTAATACGGATTAGGATATACGTAAGGTGCACGTTCGTCAATAGCATCATTAGGTGCAGTACCGGCAAAAGCGCGAAATTGGTTAGACAAAGGCGCTGATTCCAAAGATTCGAGGTTGATATCAGGATTTCCACGATCAAAAGCGGTCACCGCAACTGCGTGTTGCCAACCGTTTGGTAAATTATCAACGGTAAATTTGAACCAATATAGGTTGGTGTCATTTGGAAAGGTTACAGGCTCTTCGAGTTCGATGCTCTCAAAACCAGTTTCATTAAAAAAACCATTATCGGCGATATCCCATTCAGCAATTCGAACCAAATCACGAGCAACATTCGGGGTACGGGTAACATCAAAACCCAGGGGAGTCATATAAACTCGAAATCCCTCAAAATCCAGCTCCTGAGAAATGGGATCCACCGAGAAAAATGAATTATCACTCCAGTAGATATCTATTTTATTCTCTGAGGTTACCACACGAGTAATTGGACGGTCAGGAGGCGAAGGCAGAATAAATCTGGTAATTTTTCCATCACCATCAGCATCTTCACCCGGATCGAGTACCCCATTAAAATTAACATCCTCACCATTGTAAGCCGTCTGAACCCAATTGGCATTATCAACTAAGTTTTGACGCTGCACTGCGTTATTTTGTGAGTTCGGATTTCCATCTTCATTTTTCGGAGCAACAACGTAAGCAAACGTCACTGTAATCTCATCCCCAGGTCTAAAGTCACGAAACGGACCAGCAGAAACGAGATCAGATCTATTCCCAGAGGCATTGATATTTGCTTGCATATCTATACCAAAAGTCTGCTGGCAATCTGCACTAGCTGGATTTAGCCAACAGGGATGACTATTCAAGCCTTCAGCCATTTTCCGGAAGCGCTCGTTATCATTATTGGGAAAGAAAAAAATTGGATTCGCACTGTTATTAAATTGCCAAGTTTGGTAATTCGACATAAAGTTTTCTCGAATCCATCTGTCTTGAATTTTGTTATACGTTGAATCCAAAGCCGGGTGATGAAAACCAAACTTATCCTCGGAACCCAAAAACTTTTGTCCGATATAGCTATCTGTAAATCCGACGTCACCCGTAGCATCGAAACAGTACGCTAAGGCCAAAGAGTCGATGTAGCCATTTCCTCCCTGACTAAAAAATGTAGCACCACCTGCGCCTGCTGGGGTTACGTTTAGATTTCGGACGACGGTATTATTCCATAAGCCAACAAAAACACTATCGTAGGTTGAGCTCCCTACGTTTTTAATGGTATAATTAACAACTACAAAAAAGTCACTAAACGAAAAATTCCAGTTATAGGTCTCTTGAGTCACCTGAATATTCATTGGAAACTGATGACCTGAAATAGGTGTATTTGTCCCAGGGACCAACTGACTGGTATCGTTAAAGACGGCGACAAAATCTTGGTGGGAAACAGCTTGATTAGAAAAGAATCGAGAATCGAATAAAGATGAACGCTCTCTAAAGGGAGGCGTTCCTGGAGGCACGGTAAACTCAAAGCCAGCACGACCGGGTGCGTATCCTTGTGGGGCATCAAAAGCAGAAGTACTTACTTCTATTGCTCCTCCCCTATTACGGTTGGCACCCCCAACCCATATACCACCTTCAAAAAGGTGTTCCGTACCAGAACCTGCAGGATACTCACAACTCTGTTGCCCGGTACCATCGCGATAGCCGCGGAAAGCGTTGCCAAATGTCCCTACGTTGGTAACCGTCATACGCATGTTAGAAGCAGTGGTTACCTTTTCTTCAAAAGCCTGAGCGAAAAGCGTATGGCAGGAAAACAATAGAGCCGCAGAAACCAAGAATGTGCGTGAACTCATTAGGTTAAAATTTAAGGATCGAAACGAAATCGCTTCGAAATTAAAATGATTTTGCACACCTACGAAATTGACAGAATTCAACATTTCTTTCCTCCCTTGAAGCTAAAATTAATACTTCGTAATCGGGGACAAAATTAGGCATCCACAATCATTTAAGATTACGGAAATATTAACATATGTTGATAAGTTCATGAAGACTAGCCTCTGCGCTTAACGCGAGCGACAGCATCGATAATGGCGGAGGGGGTTAGACCGTATTTTTCCATCAAGGATTCTGGGGTGCCACTCTCGCCAAACGAGTCGTCAACAGCCACCATTTCCATGGGCGCAGGATGCTTTCTGGCAAGCAATCCAGCGACTGATTCGCCGAGTCCACCCAACATTTGGTGCTCCTCTGCGGTAACAATACGGCCCGTTTTAGAAACACTTTTCAGGATGGCCTCCTCATCTAGAGGTTTGATTGTATGTATGTTGATAACCTCTGCAGACACACCTTTTTGTGCTAAGGTTTCAGCGGCTTGTAAAGCGGGCCATACCAAATGACCAGTCGCAATTATGGTAACGTCACTACCTTCTCGCAGCAAAACAGCCTTACCTATTTCGAAAGGCTGATCAATGGGTGTAAAGTTGGCTACTTTTGGTCTACCAAATCGCAAATAAACGGGGCCTTCATATTCAGCGATTGCTAAAGTTGCAGCCTTAGTCTGATTAAAATCACAAGGATTAATCACCACCATGCCCGGAAGCATCTTCATCAACCCGATATCCTCGAGAATTTGGTGTGTTGCGCCATCTTCGCCGAGCGTAATACCCGCATGAGAAGCACAAATTTTAACGTTTTTACCTGAATATGCAATTGACTGACGAATTTGATCGTACACTCTTCCGGTGGAAAAGTTTGCGAAAGTACCAGTAAAGGGAACAAAACCACCGATGGTCAATCCTGCCGCTATGCCCATCATGTTTGCTTCCGCGATTCCCACTTGGTAAAAGCGCTCGGGGAATTCCTTTTGGAAGGCATCCATTTTCAATGAGCCGGTAAGATCGGCGCACAAGGCTACAACTCTAGGATTAGTTTTTCCTAATTCCAATAATCCGGCACCAAAACCCGAACGAGTATCCTTAGCTCCCTGGTCAGTATACATAATTCAAAAAGTTGATTTTTACAGGCCGCGAAAGTACAAAAAAATTAACCGATGTTGACGTATTATTTTTCATTACGAAGGATAGTTATTTATAGTTTGTGGTTGGCTTAATTTTTGATAATTTCGCAGCCAATTTTTTAGAAAGCAAAAATGGGGCGTTTTGGGGGCTTTTGGTTGTTTATTTTGGTTCTTCAGCTTTTTGCAGGAAAGTTGTTGGCCCAAGAAATTATTGTACGAGATGGAGTCTCTGGAAAGCCCCTGGAATTGGTAAGCATATACAGTCTTCAGCCCAAAGCATTTGTAACTACGGGGGTAAATGGAAAAGCATCATTAGCAAAATTCGTTAATGCCGATAGTATAGAATTTCGTATATTGGGGTATGCCTCACGTAACGTGAGTTATGAATGGCTCCGTCGGGCCAACTTCCGCATTGATTTGTATCCGATTGACATATACATGGAGGGGATTCCCGTTGTAGCCGTACGTTGGAGGCAAACTCCCGCGCCTACTCGAGCTTCCAAAATTACGCGAGCACAAATTTTATTCGACCAGCCACAAACAGCGGCAGATTTACTAACGATTTCGGGAGAAGTTTTTATGCAAAAATCGCAGCAAGGTGGTGGAAGTCCTATGGTGCGAGGTTTCGCCGCAAACAGACTCTTGCTGAGCGTCGATGGTGTACGAATGAATACGGCAATTTTTCGCAGTGGAAATGTTCATAATGTGATCTCTCTAGATCCCAACGCCATTGCACAAACCGATATTATTTTTGGTCCTGGCTCGGTTATGTATGGAAGTGATGCCCTCGGTGGGGTCATAAGGTTTTCTACCATTGACCCCGCTTTTAGTAAAGACTCCTCAATTCAGGTTACGGGTTCGTACAACGGAAATTTCGCTTCTGCCAATCAATTTATATCCAATAATTTAAGCATTAATGTAGCTGGAAAAAATTGGGCTTCATACACCGCTATTTCCCACGCAGAATTTGGAGATATTCGCATGGGCAGCAATGGTCCAGATTCAAATTATTTACAGCCTTTTGTCGTTCAAAGAATAGGTGATCAAGACTTTGCAATGCCTAATTCCAATCCACAATTGCAAAATCCCGCAGGTTTTAATCAAACCAATCTTACGCAAAAGTTCAGATTAAAAATCGCCGATTGGGACTTGCAATATGCCTTACACATAAGTGACAACTCAGGATTTGACAGGGTTGATCGACTTATTGAAACTCGCAATGGGCAGCCGAGAAGTGCGGTGTGGCGCTATGGACCTCATTTGTGGAGCATGAATCACTTTAGAGCTCGCCACTTAAGTTCAACTAAACTTTACGACAACGCTGAATACAGCATTGCCTACCAAACCTTTGAAGAAAGTAGAATTGATCGAGGTTTTAATAGAAATATTTTGCGAACTCGGACAGAAAACGTGCAAGCCTTGAGTGTTCAGGCCGATTTCCAAAAATCACTGCGTCCCAAACAAAAACTTCAATATGGCCTTGAAATGGTCTATAACGACGTACAGTCTGTTGGTGAAGGAATTCATATTTTAACCAATCAATCCGAAAACATAAGTGCGCGTTACCCAATGGCAAATTGGACTTCAGCAGCTGCCTATCTACATCACGTTTGGCAAATTGACGAAAGATGGGAATGGGAAAATGCCATTCGCTATAATCAATTTATTATCCAAGCCAACTTTAACGATAACGCCGCTTTTCTCCCTCCTCAAACACCTTTAATGTGGGGACTAAACTTTGGAGCACTATCCGGTAGCAGTGGATGGTTGTTTCGTCCTAACAAAAAAAGCTATTACCGCTTTCAATTATCCAACGGATTTAGGGCGCCAAACATCGATGATCTCGGGAAAATTTTTGATTCAGAACCTGGTTCTGTGGTAATTCCCAACCAAAACCTCCGACCTGAATACGCGTACAATGCGGAAATTAGCGGCGCTTTTGTCGTGGGCCGCAAATTAAAATTCGATATAACCGGATTTGTTACCTACCTCGACAATGCAATGATTCGCAGGAATAGTCAATTTGCCGGACAAGACAGCATTATGTACGACGATCGACTTTCACGTGTGCAGTCGATTCAAAATGCTTCGTTTGGCTATATTACTGGTGTACAAAGCTATCTTCAGTACCGCATCATCAAACACTTCACAATAATCAACACTTTCCAATGGCAGTACGGCATTGAAGAAATGGATGACGGTTCTCGCTCCAGAGCTCGACATGTAGCGCCAATATTTGGGGTTACTCGCATTCAATACAAAAAAGGGAAAATGCAACAACAGGTCTTTCTTTCCTACAGTGGTGAAGTCGCCGCGCGAAATATGCCATTGGAAGAAGTTGGCAAACCACACATTTATGCTGTGGATGAAAATGGGAATTCTTACTCACCAGCTTGGTATACGCTCAACTGGAGAATGAACTACGCTATATCTCAAAATATAAGTTTGGGAGCTGGTATTGAAAACATTACCGATCAGCGTTATCGTCCTTATAGCTCGGGACTTATAGCACCGGGAAGAAATGCCGTACTTTCTCTACAAGCATACTTTTAAAATACTTCACTAAGTTGTACATTTGCCCGGCTTACATTTTACCTAAGACAAGATAGCTGTGCTACATCACTTCAGACAAAGTTATTGTGATTTTTAGAGGTTAGCACACTGTAATCATTGCTTTTCTCATTTTATATCCTCTCTCGAACTTTCAACGAAATCGACAGATGATAATTGAGCAAACAATAGTAAAAATTGAAAAAAATTACGAAATGAAGATTAGTCCCGTCAAAAAAAGCAGATTAGACGAAGTTGATTTTGAAAACCTGCCCTTTGGAAAAATATTTTCCGACCACATGTTATGGTGTGAATATAAAAATGGATCTTGGCAAGAAGCAGAAATCCGACCCTACGGTAAAATTGAAGTAAGTCCAGCTCTACATACACTTCACTACGGACAGGCAATATTTGAAGGACAAAAAGCGTATCGAATGGCTGATGGAAGAGTGGGTATTTTCAGAGCTCACGACAACTTTTTGCGTTTGAACAAGTCGGCCGAACGCATGTGCATCCCTCAGATCCCTGAAAATATTTTTATGGACGGATTGCGCAAACTCGTTGAATTAGATAAAAATTGGGTACCAAAAGACGAGAGTATTTCGCTTTATATCCGTCCGTTCATGTACGGATCTTCAGAGTTTATCGCTGCTCGTCCTTCTGAAGATTATGTATTTTGTATTCTCACTTCGCCTTCTGGACCGTACTATGCCGGTGATGTAAAGGTGTATATTGAAGAGGAGTTTGTACGATCAGCAGCCGGAGGTGTGGGTTATGCCAAAGCTGCGGGTAACTACGGGGGATCATTTTATCCAGCGAAGAAAATTCAAGAAAAAGGATACACGCAAATCATCTGGACCGATCATAAAAGCCATGAGCTTATAGAAGAATCCGGAACGATGAATATCGCTTTTGTCATAGATGGGGTTTTGCGAACACCACCATTATCTGACCGTATTCTGGCTGGAATTACCCGCGATAGTGTCTTGCAAATTGCTCGCTCTTGGGGCATGAGTGTTAAAGAAGAACCAATCACCACCTACGAGGTAATCGACAGTATTAAGAACGGAAAACTTACCGAGGCCTTCGGAATGGGAACAGCGGCAGTCATCAGCCCAATTTCTACCATTGGTTTCCGCGGTAACGATTACGACATTCCTCCTCAGGGTTCAGATAGCTTTGCCATTAAGGTGAAATCTGAATTAGCTGCTATTCGTAGCGGACGCAAGGAGGATACCTTTGGTTGGATGGAAATTATTGGCTAAATAATCTTAAGCTGTTTTAATTTTTACCCCTGCACTGAAGTCTTAAGCAAACTTTAGTAAAGGGGTTTTCGTTATAGGTTGTAGTTTAGCCCTTTATTCACTTAATTTATTTATCATGCGAAAACACCTATTTTTTCCACTAATTTTCTCTTTTGTGTGTTGCAGCGCATTTGCTCAAAATGCAATCACACTTAATGTTACACCCCCTCCTGTCCCTACTGCGGACGCTGGTGCTGACACCAATGTACTTATCGGAAGTCTGATTGTACTTCAAGGAAATGCTGGAGGAGGAACTGCTCCACTAACATACCAATGGAGTCCAAGTCTGAACATGCCAAATTCAACCATCCTTACTCCCTCAGTAAATGTTGTTCAGCCCACGGTTTTCACCTTAACCGTAACCGATGCGAACAACTGTGTGGTCACCGATAGTGTATTTGTTGATGTATTCATGAGTACGGAGCGTTTTAATGCGTCCATGTTTCGTTTATTTCCCAACCCAGCCAAAGATATTTTGACTATCGAACACCCCTTGGAAGGTGAGTTTGAAGTTAAGTTGACAAATGTTCTCGGTCAGGTTGTTCTTAGTCAAATGAACTCTGGTCAATCAAAAACCTTGCAACTTGAAGTTGGGAAATTCCCTTCAGGGCCTTACATGCTCAGCATTCTTCAAGGAAGCCACCAGGTTTCCATGAAAGTAGTTGTCCAGTAAACTTTACCCAATTTTAACACTCAAACGAAATAGTATGAAACTCACAAAAATATCATTAAGTTTTCTCTTTGGTTGTATGGCTACTTTGCCCATCAAAGCTCAAATCGTTCAAGAGGCGGTTTGTGAAAACGACTCTATCGAAATTGGTCTACCAGCATTTATTCAAAACGAAAGCATCCAGTGGATGAGTTCAAACAATGCGACAAACTTCAGCGACCTTGCGGGTGATACCTTAACAACGCTCAATGTCGCACCTGCCTCGCCAACATACTTTGTTGCCCGCATTACAGGAGATAATTGCGATCCCTATTTTTCAGACACTGTATTTGTAAACATATCCTTAGCTCCATCCGTTGCTGATGCTGGTGCCGATATCACAGATACTTCAAATACAACCACACTAGGTGCCAATACACCTACGGTTGGAACTGGAACATGGAGCATTCTACCTGGAAGTGGAACCAATGGAGCATTCAGTAGCGTTAACGACCCAAATGCAGTATTTACCGGAGATCCCAACGAAACCTACTTACTTGCTTGGACAATCAGCAATCCTCCTTGTCCACCTACTGTAGATACTGTAGTAGTAAATCTAGGAGTTTCTTCAGGACCTCCTCTTCCTTCGATTTCTTGCTTGAATAACACCTTATTTGTTCACCCAACCGATAATGCCGGACCTACTCCTTGGGGTTGTCCAGGGTCTGGAACTGCTCAGTCAACTTCCGATATTGATGGTCAATTAAACACCAATTTGATTATGACCAACTGTCCAAACCCCAACACAACGGCGGCCGCCATTTGCGCAAATTTGAATGCCTTTGGTTTTTCCGATTGGTACCTTCCAGCATTCGATGAATTGAATTGTTTACGTAATGAAGCCGCAACCATTGGAGGATTTGAGACTGGTGGTTACTGGTCTTCTACAGAATTTGCAGGCATACTTGGTTCAAATGCAAAGCAACGCAACTTTCCTTCCGGGGTAAGTGGCGCGAGTAGTAAAAGTAATTCACACCGGATTCGCTGTGTACGTCGTTTATAAGCGTACTTTTGCAACATGAATAGCATAAGAATCTACGTTCTATCGGCAATTATATTGCTCGTCTTCAACTTTAGTGGTTTTGCACAAAACAGCAATTCTGTGCACGGTAAAATCGTGGATTCACCAAATACCCTCGTGTATTTGAAAGCATATTATGGTTACCAATCGCCTGTGGTAGATTCTGTGAAAACAGATCGCCACGGGCGATTTACATTTAACTATACCCCTTCTTATTCCGAGGGTATGATGCGTGTAACTTGGGGAAATGCTGAAGATAACTTATTCCTTGACATAGCCGTTGAGGACAGTATTTCATTTATCTGGAAAAATCCGGAAATCGTAGAGTTTAAAGCAGGGAAAAAATCCCAAGCTTTCAACAGATTGCTTGAAGAGACAAGTATTCTTCGTGAAAAACTTGAGTTACTAGATGAAGTTTTGGATTATTTTGAAGACGATAAAAAATTCAGCAAGCAAACCATTAAGCGTTGGCAAAATACCCGTCGAGAAATTAGTAAGTCGTACGCAGACTTTTATCGTGAAGTCGGTAAATCCCCCTTTGCCGAATTCGGGAAAGCCCTACAGCAACTCGAACCACCTAAACCGCAGTTCAGCAGAAACATTGATAATTTCTGGCAGGGGGCGGAATTCAATCACCCAATACTTTTACATTGGAATCTGATACCACAAAAAGTTCGTGAGTATTTCAACTACTTCATCGACATACCAAATACGCCCCAAGAAGCGGAAAGTATTGCCAAGCGATTTACTGATTTATCGTTTGTGCCAATTTTAAACAACCCACCCGTAAGAGAAAATATTGTTTCGTTTTTGGTTGAAGGCTTTGAAAGCATGGGCATGTCGTCGTTGGTCATGTATTTGGAAGAAAATTATTTGCCTGAAGAAGGCTGTACCGATGAACGTCCTGCTCTCGAAGAGCGCTTGCGGAGAATTCGCGCCTTTCAACCTGGTAAACGTGTACCTCCGCTTAGCGATGAAAACATCAACATAGGACTTTCTTTCCCCAATGAAAGAAACATCATTATCTTTTTCAGTCCGTACTGCCCACACTGCGTTGAAAGTTTACCTACTTGGTTATCGTATACCCGAAACGCCAAAGACCTCCACGTATACGCGATTTCCATTGAGGATGAAGACGCCACTCGCAAAGCACTTCCGCAAATACCGGAGAATTGGACCCTGATTACAAGTCCCAAACTTGCTGATGACTACATGATTTATTCCACACCATCCTACTTCGTAGTTTCCAAAGACGGAACGATATTACAGCGACCTGTAAACATCACGGATGTTGATATGCCGTAGTTGGTGATTTGCTTTGTAGATTTGCGCAAAACGCAGAAAAATGAAGCAACTTGTATTTACCCTTGTCATTCTATCCGGTATTTCTGGTATTCATGCCCAGAATTATCAACTACCCCCCTCCCCGATTGCAGAATTGGCCGATGCCGATTTGCCTCCAAGTTTAATTTTAAATGACGATGCAACTGCCGGTATTCTTCTATATCGCAGCGGATATAAATCCATTGAGGATTTAAGTGAAACTGAAATGCGATTAGGAGGTTTGCGCATTAATCCCAAAACCAACATTTCGAGTAGAATCAACTACTCAAAGAAAATTTCAGTATTTGATCCAGCAACAGGAAGTGAACGTGAAGTTTTGGGTTTACCTGCAAATCCGAGAATTGCGAACGTGCAGTGGTCGCCCAATCAAGCCTTGGTAAGCTTTACGATAACGGGAAGCAAAGGAGTTGGACTATGGGTTCTCGATGTAAAAGAAGCCAAAGCACGACGACTAACGCCCGACGACCTTAACGCCAATATGGGCAACCCAGCTCGTTGGATGAGAAATAGTTCTGGCCTTTTGGTAAATCGCTTACCTGCTAAGCGACCGAATATTATCAACACAGAAGAACGCATTCCCACAGGTCCGGTAATCTCAGAAAATATTGCCGGCAACGAAGCTCAGAATCGCACGTATCAAGATTTGTTGAAAAATCCAGATGATGAAATAAATTTTGAAATACTGGCAACTTCTGAAATTTGGTCGGTGCCCTTAAAAGGGAAAATGAAAATATGGCGAGAGGCGGCCATGTACCGCTCAATCAGCTTCTCTCCAGACGGTGAATTCGTCTTAGTTGCCACCATTCAGCGTCCATTTTCTTATATAGTGCCGTATAGTCGATTCCCTACTCACCACATTGTGTATAGCAAAAACGCTAAAGAAATATTCGTAGCGCAAAAAGGTGGTCTGCAAGAAACTCTACCCAAAGGCTTTATGGCCACCACCACCGAACGCCGAGCATTTCAATGGCGAAGCGACCACCCTGCTACCCTAGTTTGGGTGGAAGCTTTGGACGAAGGTGATCCTAAAATGGAAGTCGAATTTCGCGATGCTGTATACCAGACTAGCGCTCCATTCTCTGATAGGCCCTACCAATTATTCTCTACCAGTTTGCGATTTAACAGCATTACTTGGGGAAACGACAGCATTGCAATGGTCTATGAATATTGGTGGAATACACGAATGACTCGCAGTTTGTTTTTCAACCCCAGCAATCCGGCAAAAGAGCCACGTTTGTTTGTTGAGCGCAACTATCAAGATCCCTACACCGATCCGGGAAGCTTTATCACCGCGCGCAATGAGTACGGTTTGTCGGTACTCGAACTCAGTTCTGACACCCTATTTCTCATTGGCGAAGGACTTTCCGAGTCTGGAAAAAATCCCTTTGTTGATCGCTACGTGTTTTCTACTGGGAATACGGATCGATGGTTTCAGGTAGATGACACGACAATGTTAGAGTCCATCGTGCGATTTACCCAGCGAGAAAAGGCTGAATTACTTGTTCGTAGAGAGAGTAGCTCAACTTTCCCCAACTACTACATTCGCAATTTAAATACCGGTGAACTTCGTCAGGTTTCTGCATTTCAAAATCCTTTTGAAGCTTTTAAAAACGTGAACAAAACGGTACTGAGTTATGAACGCGCTGATGGACTTCCACTCACTGCGACGCTATACCTACCCGCTGACTATGATAGTCTGAGAGACGGCAAGCTGCCAATGATTATGTGGGCGTATCCACGCGAGTACAAAGATCGCGCTAGTGCTTCTAGAAAGACCGCGCAGGACAATCAGTTTTCGTTCCCCTATTATGGGTCTCCCATTTATTGGGTTACCAGAGGATATGCTGTTCTAGACAATACTGCCTTCCCCATCATTGGCGAAGGCGATGAAGAGCCCAATGATAGTTTTGTGGAGCAACTTGTGGGCAATGCAAAAGCAGCAATTGATGTTGTAGCGGCTATGGGTTGTATTGATCGTCGCCGTGTGGCGGTTGGAGGGCATTCTTACGGTGCCTTTATGACGGCCAACCTACTCACCCACTCTGATCTCTTTGCTGCCGGTATTGCGCGTAGTGGTGCTTACAATCGGACACTCACCCCTTTTGGGTTTCAATCCGAACAACGCAACTATTGGGAAGCTCCGGAGGTATATCACACCATGTCGCCATTTTCCAATGCACATAAAATGAAGACTCCATTGCTATTGATTCACGGAGAGGCCGATAACAATGCTGGCACCTATCCAATGCAGAGTGAGCGTTATTTTAATGCACTAAAAGGACATGGCGCTCCCGTTCGTTTGGTCATGCTGCCTTTAGAAAGTCATGGCTACGCTGCTCGAGAAAGTATCATGCACATGCTATGGGAGCAAGACCGTTGGTTAGAGCTTTACCTCAAGCCCTAAGTCATGCGAAAGCCCGTCGATGCTCTTTTTCTCGTCTTTCTGGTATTAGTCCTTATAACCGTACTAACCTACGTCATTCCTGCCGGAAGTTACGAACGCATTGATGTCGATGGACGACAAGTCCTCAACCCCGATGTGTTTAAATCGATGGAGCAGCATTCTGTTTCTCCGTTCAGAATGTTTAGCTCTTTGGTCGACGGTTTTGTTCAGGCTGGTAACGTCATTGCCTTTGTCTTTCTAATTGGTGGGGCCTTTGGAATACTTCATCGTACTGGGGCGCTCGAAAGCGGACTGCATCAGGTCGTTGAATTGGCATTTCGCAGGCCAAAGTTACGCTTACAACTCATCGCGCTATTGATGATTTTCTTTTCATTAGCAGGCAACACTTTTGGTATGGCTGAAGAGGTTTTGGTTTTCATTCTCATTACCATTCCACTTGCTCGACAGCTCAAACTGGATCCCATTGTTGCGGTAGCCATTCCCTTTGTTGGCGCCGGAGCAGGTTTTGCTGGCGCAGCATTTAATCCTTTTACAGTTGGCATTGCTCAGGGAATTGCTGAAGTTACCCCATTTTCCGGTGCTGGATACCGCATGATTATTTGGGGTGCTTTTACGGCCATTGCCATCATATTTACCATTCGTTATGCCCTTCGCATTGAGAAAAACCCGAATTTAGCTCTAGCTTTTCCCAATCAAACTGGGGACTTAAAAGAAGCACCTGTATTTTCAAATTCACGAAAAATAATACTCATCCTTTTCGGACTGAGTTTAGTCATTTTGATGTACGGTGTAGCTAAGCTCGACTGGTATATATCAGAAATTGCCGCTCTTTTCGTAATCTTTGGCTTAGTTGCTGGGATAACGAACCGACTTTCAATTTCTGACATCACCTCGGGATTTACTGAGGGGGCTCGTGATATGCTGCATGCTGCATTGATCATTGGCTTGGCAAGAGCGGTCATGGTCGTTGCCGAAGAAGGGTATATCATCGACAGCATTCTCTATGGTTTAAGCAACCTAACGGGACATTTACCTCAGTGGTTGGCCGTACAAAGCATGTTTATCCTTCAAGGAGTGATCAACTTTTTTGTGCCTTCTGGCTCAGGGCAAGCGGCCCTCACGATGCCGGTGATGGCTCCCCTTAGCGATTTATTGGGAATATCGAGGCAAACAGCTGTTTTGGCTTATCAATTTGGCGATGGTATTTTTAATTTAATTATACCAACTTCTGGGGTAACAATGGGCGTTTTGAGTTTAGCCGGCATCCCCTTCAAAATATGGTTTCGTTGGGCGGGGAAATTGGTTATTTGGCTGAGTTTGGCAGCAATGTTATTTCTCGCCTTCGCCGACTGGGGCTTTCAGACGTTTTAGGACTCCCATTAAATAACAACACCTCGAGATTTTGTCTCTCGAGGTGTTGTTACTTCTAGTGCAATGCTATTGTTCTATATAGCGATATCCGGTTGATGGAATATAGTCAAGTTTACTTGATGTCAAAGCGATCGGCATTCATCACCTTAACCCATGCTTTAATAAAGTCACGAACAAACTTTTCTTTATTATCATCTTGAGCATAAAACTCTGAATATGCGCGTAAGATTGAATTTGACCCAAAAACCAGATCCACGCGAGTGGCGGTCCACTTCACTTTACCCGTTCCACGCTCAACTAGGTGGTAATAATTATCCTTGATGGGTTCCCAACGGTATTTCATATCTGTGAGATTAACAAAAAAGTCGTTGGAAAGGATACCTGTATTTTCCGTAAATACACCATGAGGAATGCCGCCATAGTTTACACCTAGGGTACGCAATCCACCAAAGATTACGGTCATTTCGGGTGCGGTGAGGCCCATAAGCTGTGCTCGATCAATGAGCAGTTCTTCTGGTCGAACTTCGTAATCTTCCTTTAGCCAGTTTCTGAATCCGTCGTGTACGGGCTCCAATTCGTTAAATGATTCCGCATCGGTTTGCTCATCGGTCGCATCACCACGTCCGGGAGTAAATGGCACATCAATATTGTATCCCGCTTTTTTCGCAGAAGCTTCGACCGCCGCAGATCCCGCGAGTACGATTAAATCTGCAATACTCACTGGTTTTTCCAAGTTTGACTGGACATTTTCCAAAACCTTAAGAACTTTTTGCAAGCGCTCAGGTTCATTTCCAGCCCAGTCTTTTTGAGGAGCCAAGCGGATGCGAGCACCATTAGCACCACCGCGGAAGTCTGAACCACGGAAGGTTCTTGCGCTATCCCAAGCGGTAGCAATCATATCAGACTCCGATAACTCGGAATTTAAAATTCTGGACTTTAAATCTGCTATCTCACTTTTGGTTAGGGTATAATCAACCGCGGGAATTGGATCTTGCCAAATCAAATCTTCGCTTGGGACATCAGCTCCTAAATACCGACTCTTTGGTCCTAGATCACGGTGGGTTAATTTAAACCATGCCCTAGCAAATACTTCGTTGAAATACTCAGGGTCTTTATAAAAACGTTCAGAGATCTTACGATAGATTGGGTCTTTAATCATTGCCATATCAGCATCCGTCATTATTGGATTCTGGCGCTTACTGGGATCATGTGCATCGAGCGGCTTATCTTCTTCGGAGATATTTATGGGTTCCCACTGCCAAGCTCCCGCGGGACTTTTCTTCAGTTCCCATTCGTATTTGAAAAGCAAATCGAAGTATCCGTTGTCCCATTTTGTAGGGTTGGTAGTCCAAGCCCCTTCAATACCACTAGTAACCGTATCACCAGCATTACCTTCACCTTGTGGATTAGCCCAGCCAAAACCTTGTTCGTGTACTTCAGCACCTTCTGGACTTTCGCCAAGTTTTCCTGCGTCGCCGTTACCGTGGCATTTTCCAACTGTATGGCCACCAGCAGTGAGCGCAACCGTCTCTTCATCGTTCATAGCCATCCGTTTAAAGGTTGTGCGAACGTCTTGTGCAGTCTTTAAAGGATCAGGGTTACCATCAACGCCTTCGGGGTTTACGTAAATCAGCCCCATTTGGACGGCCGCTAGAGGATTATCTAAAGACTCCCGATTTTCATCACTTTCGTAGCGATTACTCGTTGGCGCAAGCCACTCGGATTCGTCGCCCCAGTTAATATCCTTCTCCGGATGCCAAATATCCTCACGACCTCCTGCAAATCCAAAAGTTTTAAAACCCATAGATTCATAAGCCATATTACCAGCCAAGATAAACAAATCGGCCCATGAAATGCTGTTTCCATACTGCTTTTTAATAGGCCACAAAAGACGTCTTGCTTTGTCTAAGTTGGCATTATCCGGCCAGCTATTTAAAGGTGCAAAACGTTGATTACCTGTATTACTTCCTCCTCGACCGTCCGACACTCGATACGTTCCCGCAACGTGCCACGCCATTCGAATCATCAATCCGCCATAATGCCCCCAATCGGCCGGCCACCAGTCCTGACTATCAGTCATCAACTTTTTCAAATCGCGCTTAATTGCCTCTAAGTCCAAAGCATTAAAAGCCGCTTGATAGTCAAAGTCATCGTCCATTGGATTGGTTTTTCTATCGTGCTGAGCTAATATTTCTAAGTTTAAAGCTTGGGGCCACCAATTTGCGTGTGACTTCCCCGCTGCTGTTTGTCCGCCGTGCATCACCGGACATTTTCCTGAATTATTCATGTGATTTCTTAAATTTTGTTGATTGTAAAATTTGTATGATGCGAATATACGAATTCATCTCCAGCTCTACACCAGAGTATAGGTACGACACATGTACCTATAGACTGCGTCTATAAGCCAGAGAAATTGAATTTAAGGAATATCCAAGGAGCAATCTAGAGACTCAGAATTTAAAAAATTCGCTCCAAAAGTCTGGAAAAGACTTCGCTACAACCTCCGGATTCGCAATTGAAATTGGCAATTTCATTGCGAGTATTGACAAAGACATTGCCATACGGTGATCGTCATAGGTCTGCAAAGGCTCTTTTGAGATGTGTAATTCATGTGGGGAGCTAGGAGAATACTTGCAGCTTTCTCTGGTTATTTCCAATTCAATCCCAACTTTTGCCAACTCAAGCTTCAGTGCCCAGAGTCTATCTGTCTCTTTCGTGGGCAGAGTATGCAAGCCGGTGATGTAGAAGGGTTGACCAATCGCTGCCAGAGAAACGATGCAGGTCTGCGCCAAATCTGGTGTATCCGAAAAATTCCATTCCACCCGATAAGGGAGTATTGATGTGCTTTTTTCCTTGCGCAGTCGTACGCCGCCTCCTGTATAAATCGTCTCTATACCGAAAAGAGAAAAATATTCAGCGATCCGACTATCTCCTTGAAAACTTGGTAAACGAAGACCTGGAAGGTAGATTTCGGCCTTATTTGCCAACAAAGCTTTGCCATACGCGTAACTCGCAGCACTCCAATCGGCTTCCGCTTTAATTCGTACACTCTTGAATGAAGAAGGAAGTGATACTTGAATACTGGCCGGCAGAACTTTAACCTTACATCCTATCTTCTCCAGAATCAAGGCCGTCATGTATATGTACGCGGCCGAGGTCCCCAAACCAGAATGTCGAATTTCAAGCCCCTTAGGAAGCGAAGGGGCAATCAGCATAAGCGCGGTTACAAACTGACTCGAGCTTGTGTTGTCGAGGTCAACAACGCCTCCAGTAAGTGGTTTTCCTTCAATGGCAATGGGTCCAAATCCCTCCTTATCCAAATATTCAATTGACGCGCCCAGTTGCCTTAGCGCGTTGACCAGTGGGGCTATCGGGCGTTCCATTAAACGCTTTGAACCGGTGAGTATTCTTGAGCCGTTTGAAAGAGCTGAAAGAGCAGTTAAAAAACGGTATACCGTTCCAGCCGCACCACAATCAATTTCATCATTTAGACGAAATTCTTCTTGCAAAATGCGAAAAAGAATTTGGCTATCCTCTGCCTTAGAGATAGCTTTTAAATCAACAACATCGGGAAGTAAATATTGCAAAATCAACCATCTATTGATCTCGCTTTTTGAGATAGGAAGATTATATTTCGCTACAACCTTCTCAGACTGAATTGGCAGATAAATCATTTCCATCTATTTATCCAGCGAAGTAGAATTTCCTCCACCACCTTAACCTTAACCTCCACCACTTGACCACCGACACCTTCACCAAGCGGAACTGCCAAGACAAGCTTTTGGTGGGCATTTTTCTTATCTGCTTGCATTCTTTCCAGAATTGCGGGAATATCTTCCACTTGAAGTTTAGGAGCAGGAATATGCTTTTCTACCAAGTCGCGCAATTCGTTAAAAACGGGATGTATATCACTGTAGACAACATTTAATTCCAAGAGCATTCCCCACGCAATAGCTTCGCCATGCAAGAGCGACTCTTGTTTATTCGACAGCAAGAAATGTTCGAGGGCGTGACCAATTGTATGTCCAAAATTCAACCAAGCTCTCACCCCCTTTTCCTTAAAATCCGTTTCTACCAAATCGCGCTTTGCGGCAGCCGTTCGGTGCAGCCAATTATTGGGAAGTGGATTAGAGCGCAGAGCAATCCACAAAGCGCCATCCAGCATGATGGCCGTTTTCCAAGCTTCAGCCAAACCCGAATAAAACTCACGTTGGTCCAAAGTTTTCAGCACATCCGGATAAAGCCAAACAGCCTTCGGAGCGTGAAAAGTGCCAATCATATTTTTACCCCACGCGGTGTTATACCCCGTCTTACCTCCTATTGCCGCATCAACCATTGCGAGTACGGTTGTGGGAACGTGGATTACGTCAATACCTCGCATGTAAGTCGAAGCACAAAAACCGCCCAAATCCGTCACCACGCCTCCCCCTACACAGAGAAGTAAGGAAGATCGGGTACATTTAAACTCATGGAGTTTTTGATAAATACGCTCAACTTGCTCCAAGCCCTTTGCGTTTTCACCAGCAGGAATCACAAAAACTGGAAACTCATTGAGCCAATCTAGAACCGGGAACACCTCGCGATATACGTTGGTATCTGTAAGAACGACTATCCTATCGTAGGCCTTCCACTGTAAAGAAGTACGCCACGCATCCGCTGCTATAGAATCGCATAATATCGTGGTCATAGTTTGGTATAAATCTCGTTACTTTGCAGGTATGCCTTTAACAATTACGTTATCTGGGATATCTTTAGTCACTACGGCACCGGCACCTACAATAACGTTTTTTCCGATGCGAATGTTGGGCAAAACAGTAGCATTTGAGCCAATGTAGGTTCCTTCACCCACAAATACGCCCCCGCTTAAATTTACCGAAGGCATAAGAGAAACAAATGACTCAAGAACAACATCGTGTCCGATGGTGCAATTTAGATTAATAACCACAAAGTTATTGATCTGAATATCACAGGTAAAAATACTTCCTGCACCAATTACGCAACCTTGGCCAATTTTCATGGACGACTTATCTTGAAAAATCACAGATGGATGGATGATGCTTGGAAACCGATGATGAGCATCTTTAATTTTCGCGTACATCAAACGGCGATCTTTGCCGTCGCCTCTAGCAAGAACAACCGACAGGTCAGATTGATTTTTCAGCCATTCAGAGTTACCCAGTACCAAAACATTTTGGCTAAGTACTCTTACTTCAGCATCGTCCACATAGCCCTTTACAGCGCCAGCAGAAAGCATAGATCGCACTTCACGACCAAAGCCGCCAGCGCCGTAAATTACTATGTCGGAAGTGTTGTCCATTCCAATGTTATTAAAGCGAAAACACCTTCTTCAAAGCAGCAAAAATCCGCACAAAATCCTCGTCTGTTAAGTTACTTCCGCTGGGTAAACAAAGTCCTTGCTCAAACAAATTTTCAGCAACGGATTCTCCAACATAAGGAGCCTCACTAAAGATTGGCTGCATATGCATAGGCTTCCATAAAGGACGGGCTTCGATGTTGTCCTTCTCCAAAGCCAACCGAACAGTTTCCCTACTAACTCCATTCGTTTTTGCGGGATCAATTAAAACTGTGCTGAGCCAGCGATTACTAAAATAGCCTTTAGGTTCATGAACCCAGCCAATGCCCTCAACGTCGGATAAAAGCGAACGATAGCGTTCGTAATTTGCTCTACGCGCGGCTACTCGGTCGGGAAGAACTTGCATTTGGCCGCGACCAATACCCGCAAGCACATTACTCATTCGGTAATTGTACCCAATATGCGAATGCTGATAATGTGGAGCGGCATCGCGTGCTTGGGTAGATAAAAATCTTGCCTTTTCCACCAGTTCAGAAGAATGAGAAATCATGGCTCCACCGCTACTGGTGGTAATGATTTTATTTCCGTTAAAACTGAGCACGCCAATTTCTCCGAAAGTACCACACGATTTATTATCGATATGGCTACCCAAAGCCTCAGCGGCATCTTCCAAAATCGGAATGTCGTACTCTTTTGCGATACCTACGATTTCATCCATTTGCGCCGGCATACCGTATAAATGAACTGGAAGAATCGCTTTTGGCTTTTTCGCGGGCAGTAAAGTGCCATCAGGTCGCTCTAAGCGACCAGAGATACAGCGCTCAATTGCCTCTCTTAAAGCCTTGGGACACATGTTCCAGGTCGTTTCCTCACTATCGATGAAAACGGGAATTGCGCCCTGATAGACAATGGGATTTGCCGAGGCAGAAAAAGTCATACTCTGACACAAGACGTAGTCATCGCGCTTAACATCAAGCAATATTAAGCCCAAGTGCAAGGCTGCTGTTCCGTTAGAAAGTACCGCAGCATAAGAGCCAGTATACAATCGTAAGTCCTCTTCAAAGGCGTTGACGTGCGGACCTACAGGAGCCACCCAATTTGTTGCGAAAGCTTCATCAACAAACTTTTGCTCATTGGGTCCCATATGAGGACTCGAGAGCCATATTTTTTCGTTATTCATATTACATTTTATTAGGACTTTCTATCCCGAGTAAAGCTAAGGCATCTCGAATGATTCGAGCGACCAAAGACGACAGTCTAAGTCGCCAAGCGGTAACGGAGGCATCATCATTACGTAATATTGAATGATTCTGATAATACCCGTTGTACATTTTCACCAAATCAAACGTGTAATTAGCGATCAATGCAGGACTATTTTCACGTGCGGCGTGATGAACAACTTCGGAATAACGCAAAATTTGCTTAATCAATTCACGTTCTTCATGAAGAATTTCGGAGCTGATTTCCAATGATTTAATCTCACCCGCTTTTCTTAGTAGTGATTGAATTCGCGCGTAGGTATACTGTATGAATGGTCCGGTATTACCTTGAAGATCTATCGATTCTTCCGGATTAAAAGTCATTCGCTTTTTAGGGTCAACCTTCAGAATGAAATACTTCAATGCTCCCAAGCCAATTTGACGATACAAATCCGTGCGCTCAGTCGGTTCCATGCCGTCCGCTTTACCAAGCGATTCGGTCATTTCCTGAGCACCAAGTTCCATAGCGGTAATTAAATCATCGGCGTCGACTACGTTGCCTTCTCGACTTTTCATCTTTCCTGAAGGTAGGTCAACCATACCGTATGAAAGGTGAAAAAGGCCGTCAGCCCATTGGTATCCCATTTTTTTGAGTATGGCAAATAGAACTTGAAAATGATAATCCTGTTCATTGCCCACGGTATAGATCAAACGATCGATATCATAGTCTTCAAATCGCTGTACCGCTGTACCCATATCTTGTGTCATGTACACCGATGTTCCGTCACGGCGCAACAGCAATTTACGGTCAAGCCCGATATCGGTTAAATCTATCCAAACCGATCCATCCGAATCACGCTGGAAGATATCTTTACTAATCCCCACATCTACCAGAGATTTCCCCAACTTATAGGTGTCACTTTCGTAATAATTCTTATCGAAAGAAACGCCCATTCTTTGGTAAGTCTCATTGAACCCCGCATACACCCATTCGTTCATCATCTCCCACAGCTGGAAAACCTCGGCATCGCCATTTTCCCATTGTTTGAGCATCTCACGAGCAGCAACCATCAACGGTGCCTCGTCCTTAGCTTGCTCTTCAGAAAGACCTTGATCCTTCAGTTCAGCGATCTCTTTTCTGTATGCTTGATCAAAAATTACGTAGTATTTACCCACGAGATGATCTCCTTTCATTCCGGTAGATTCTGGAGTTTCCCCGTTCCCAAAACGCTGCCACGCGAGCATGGATTTACAAATATGAATTCCACGATCGTTGATAATTTGAACGCGCGTAACTCGATTGCCAACGGCCTGCTGTATATTGCCCACGGCCCATCCCAACAAACAATTTCGAACGTGGCCTAAGTGAAGAGGTTTATTGGTATTAGGCGATGAATACTCCACCATTACGCCTACCGGTTGCTCTAGCTTTTCCACCAAGGAATCGGCGGAAAACAGAGAATTAAAATCTTGCAGCAATTGGGTATCCGCAATTTTCAAGTTGAGAAATCCCTTGACTACATTGAAATCTGAGATGACTTCACTCAGGAGCTTTTCGCCTATTTCAGCACCCGTAGCTTCCGGACTTTTTTTACTATAGCGCGTGTACGGAAATACAACCAGGGTGAGATCTCCCTCGAATTCCTTTCGTGTTAGCTGCCAATCGATGGATTGGGGAACCGCTTCTGAACCGTAGAGTTCAGAAATAACTTGACGTACTGCTTTGCTAAGATATGATTTGATGTTTTCCATTTACGATTTTAACATTTGCTCGATCTGATTCGTACATTTTTCCAAAATCCGAAAGGCTGTTTCGGCCATTACGTTTCCTTTATTATCCAATACCGGGTTAATTTCGGTAAACTCCAAGGCCACCACTTTAGGGTTACTCAAAAGGTCGAGTAATAATTGCGTAGCTTGTTCTTCACTCAAGCCACCAGGAACGGGTGTTCCTGTGCCTTTGGAAATGGAAGAATCCAAGGAATCAACATCAAACGAAACGTAGATATGGTCGCAATCACGAAGATGTTCCAAGGCCATATCCGCAACGCTTCCGGCTCCTTTTTGGGTTAATTCCGGGACCTTCACGTTAGGTATATTGTATTTCTCCATGAGAAAACGTTCGGGCTTTTCGGTACTACGAACGCCTATAAAGAACAAATCCTCGGGCTTAACTCGTTGCGTATCACCCTTGATCAAATCCCAATTCTTTCTCGTTTCCGCATTGGGTTTCTTTGATTGACACTCCAAATTATCCTCGTGAATTGCCGTTGCCAAAGGCATTCCGTGCACATTACCCGATGGCGACGTGTAGGGCGAATGTAAGTCAGCATGCGCATCAATCCATATAACCCCTAAGCGTTTGTTTGGAAAGGCATCTTTTATACCGGCAATCGTTCCTCCAGCGTTGCTGTGATCACCCGCAATAACAATTGGAAAGCGATTGTCGGTTAAATGTCGGGATATCAAATGACGAATACGCTCGTACATCACCACTATTCCATCCAAGCGCTTGGCCGTATTGGTTTTTATATCTTCAAAAAGCAAATCGTTCAGGGTCGCAATTTGCTCAACTTTATACTTGCGAAAGAAATTTTTATTCTGGGAAAAAGAGGCGATTTTCATAGCGTCTAGTCCTAGGCTAGCCCCTCTGGTACCGGCGCCAAGTTCGGACATATTGCCGATAAATTTTATTTTTCGGTTCATCTTTTGGAATTTATTGATTTTCTACCCAATCAACTACGAACACGTTGGTTTCTCGGGTTCCGCCATTAAATCTATTTGAACTAAAAAGCAGGCGTTTACCGTCAAAAGAGAACATGGGGAAAGCGTCAAACGCATTATCGAATGTGATTTGCTGCAAATCCGTTCCGTCTTCGTTGATCATGAAAATATTAAACGGGAATCCTCTTTCGGTGTGGTGATTGGAGCTGAAAAGGATTTTCTCCCCGGAAGGATGATAATAGGGTGCCCAATTCGCGCCACCCAGATTGGTTACTTGACGAAGATTGCTGCCGTCTACATTGCAAACGTATATTTCCATATCGGAGGGTTTTACAAGGCCTTTGGCCAACAATTCCTTGTATTGAGACTGAGCTTCGGGTGTCTTAGGTCGGCTAGCACGAAAAACCAGTTTTGTACCACAAGGCGAGAAAAAAGCACCGCCGTCGTAACCCAAACCACTGGTCACTTGACGCTTGTCCGACCCATCAATATTCATCGTCCATAGCTCCAAATCACCACTGCGATCGGAGGTGAATACGATTTTATCTCCTTTTGGACTCACGGTTGCTTCAGCATCATAGCCTTCTCTGTCGGTCAAGCGATGCACAAATCCACCTTTCAAATCGTGCACAAAAATGTCGAAAGTCGGGTAAATGGGCCAAACATATCCGTCCGATTTATCCGGTTCTGGGGGGCATTCGTTTCCATGTAAATGCGTACTGGCAAACAAAATACTCGTATCGCCAGGCATGAAATACGCGCAAGTAGTGCGACCTCCACCAGTACTTACTCGGTGAGGGTATCCATCAGAAACTTGATAGTTATCGACATCCAGCCAGTAGATCTGGTCGCACTCCACACCCCACATAGGATTGGTAACTTGGAAGGTCATTTTGGTATTATCAAAACTCCAATAAGCTTCGGCATTATCTCCACCGAAAGTCAATTGACGCATATTCTGAAAATACTTTTCCTGCGGATAAATGAGTTCTGGTCGAATAGCCGTGGAATGGTTCATATCTGAGTTAGGCATCGAATCCACTTCAAAAACTTCTTGAGCTTGAGGGGTATCGTTGGATGAGCTACAAGAGGCCAAAATCGTGAGGGCCATGAGTGACAAAATACGGGACTTCATTTTTTATAGTTTACTGGTTACCATTTTCATAAATCAATTTCGCTCTAGCTCAACTTCAGGTATATAGAGCGTTTTTACGATGTTCAGTGCTTGACCAATATCCGCAATTTCGGGGATACGCAGATAGAGTTTATTGTTTTTCTCTTTCATCTGAACATCCCTGCGATTTTGAAGCATTTTCAAGACGCCGCCAAAGGTAGCACTTTGGAAATAATCACTGCGCTGATCTGCCACAAAATATCCCAGAAAAATTCCTTGTTTCACAACAATTTTTTCAAAACCGATGACTTTCCCCAGCCAGCGAAGCTCCATACTTTCTAGAAGCGTCTTGGCAGGAAGGGGTAGCGGACCAAATCGGTCAATCAGTTCCTGTTCAAACTGAAGAAGTTGTTCGTGATTCTCCAATGAGTCGAGCGTTTGGTACAGACGTAATCGCTCCTCGATTTTGTTGATATAATCGTCGGGGAATAAAATCTCTGCATCGGTATCGATTTGACATTCTTTGACGAATTCGGCGTTTTTTCGTTCGTGTGCGTACAGTTCTTTAAACTCATTTTCTTTGAGTTCCTCTACCGCTTCTTGCAGAATTTTTTGGTAAGTTTCAAAACCAATATCGTCGATAAATCCGCTTTGCTCAGCACCTAATAGATTTCCAGCTCCTCGAATTTCCAAATCTTTCATCGCGATTTGAAAACCACTTCCCAAATCGGTAAAGCGTTCGAGGGCTTGCAGGCGTTTTCGGCTTTCTTCCGAAAGTGTAATTAAAGGTGGCGTGATCAGTTTACAAAACGCCTTTTTATTGCTGCGACCCACTCGTCCGCGCATTTGGTGCAAATCGCTCAATCCAAAGTGATGCGCCTGATTAATGATGATGGTGTTGGCATTGGGAACGTCCAAGCCGTTTTCAATAATCGAGGTCGCTACCAAAATATCAAATTCCCCTTCCATAAAGCCGAGCATAACGCTTTCTAGCTTCTTGCCGTCCATTTGTCCGTGTCCAATTCCAATTTTCACATTCGGACACAGGCGTTGAATCATTCCGGCAATTTCGGTGATATTCTCTACGCGATTGTTGATAAAGAAAACTTGTCCACCGCGCTCGATTTCGTGCATGATGGTATCGCGGATACTCTCTTCGTTAAAACCAATGAGCTGCGTATCGATGGGATATCGATTTGGTGGTGGAGTGGTCATAATGCTTAAGTCACGTGCAGCCATTAGACTAAACTGTAGCGTCCGCGGGATAGGAGTAGCTGTCAACGTGAGTGTATCGACATTCACGCGCATCGTTTTCAATTTATCCTTGACATTGACGCCAAATTTTTGTTCCTCATCGACTACAAGCAAACCCAGATCCTTAAATTCAACATCCTTATTCACGATTCGATGTGTACCAATAAGAATGTCTATTTTTCCTTCCTTCAGTTCTTGGAGGGTGTTTTTCTGAGTCTTGGCGGTCTTAAAGCGATTGATATAATCAATCTTAACCGGGAAATCCTTCAATCGCTCAGAGAAGGTTTTATAGTGTTGGTAAGCCAGTATCGTAGTTGGCACCAGTACTGCCACTTGCTTATTGTCGGCCACCGCTTTAAAGGCTGCGCGAATTGCCAGTTCAGTTTTTCCAAAGCCCACATCGCCACAGACTAGGCGGTCCATAGGGATTTCATTTTCCATATCAGCCTTGATGTCGGCTGTAGCTTTCAATTGATCTGGGGTGTCTTCGTAGATAAATGAAGCTTCCAATTCGTGCTGCAAATAGGTGTCTGGAGAAAAAGAAAAACCTTTTGCAGATCGACGCTGAGCGTAGAGTTGAATCAAGTCGAAGGCAAGAGCTTTGACCCTAGATTTGGCGGCGGCTTTCTTTTTCGACCAAGTGGCGGTACCCAGTTTGTTTAGCGATGGCTCTAGCCCATCTTTGCTATTGTAGCGAGTAATCTTGTGCAGCGAATGGATGCTGATGTAAAGAATGTCGTTATCTCTATAAATCAGCTTGATGGCTTCTTGTTGTTTGCCGTCATTTTCGATTTTTTGTAATCCTCCAAAACGAGCAATACCATGATCAATGTGCGCCACATAGTCGCCGTACTTCAGAGCATTAAGTTCTTTAAGAGTAATGCTTTGTTGCTTGTCGTATTGGTTCTTTAGCTTAAACCGTTGAAATCTTTCAAAGAGCTCATGGTCGGTAAACACCGCTAATTTTGCGTCGAGATCCGTGAAGCCAGCGTGAACGGGTAAGACAATTGGTGTATAGCTAATTTCCTTTCCCAAATCCTCGAAGATGGCATAAAATCGCTCCACTTGTTTGGGCGAACTACAAAGTAGAATATTTGCAAATCCTCGACTCTTATTGTCTTCAAAGTGCTCAACAATACGCTCGAAATTTTTATTAAAGCTCTGAGGTGCCACAGAATGGTAGTCTACCAAAAGTTTTCCTCCGGGAATTGACTTATTCCAACCTGTTAGAGGCATTAAGCCAATTTGGGAGTCCAAGGCTTCCGCATCGAGAAAGAGTTCGGCTGGAGAACTGCGTTTGATTGGGCCGTCCATCGTGCGAAAAACCTCTTCGGCTTTGGTGAAAAGCTGGTTCAAACGATCGCGCGTAAGGTCAAAATCTGTAAAATGCAAGCGGGCTTTCTTACCCAAAAAAGCCGGAAGACCTATGCGTTTTTCTTCGATATTTTTTTTGTCAACATTGGGCATCAGCCGAGCTTCATTCACAGAGTCGACCGATAGCTGGGTTTCAATATCGAAGAGACGAATGCTGTCGACCTCGTCACCAAACATTTCTATTCGGTACGGATGATCATTGGCAAAGGAATAAACGTCAATGATACCGCCACGAACGCTAAACTGGCCCGGTTCGGTAACAAAATCTACCCGATCAAAATGGTATGCAAAAAGCGTTTCGTTGAGAAAATCTACGGATATCGTATCGCCGGTACGCACCGGGAGTATGGAGTCTGTAAGCTCCTTTCGCGTGATGACCTTTTCAAAGATAGCGTCGGCATAAGTCACCACTATAGCCGGCTTTCTGCGGGAGCTCAGGCGATTTAACACCTCTGCGCGAAGCATCACATTAGCGTTATCCGTCTCTTCAATTTGGTAGGGTCTGCGGTAGGATGCCGGATAAAACAACACATCTTTGTCCCCAAGTATGGCTTCAAGATCGTTTAAAAAATAAGCTGCCTCTTCTTTGTTGTTGAGTACGAAGAGCTGTGTCCGTTCTTCGATATGGTGAATGTGAGACGCCAAAAGCGCCATTTGAGAACCCTCAACACCGGATACCCAGAAAGAGGAATCACTCGAAAGTGCTGCAGGTATCCCCTGCCATCTCGAGTCTTGTAAATAATAGTCTAGGAAGGTAGTTCTATCCATATTTGTTAATGCGCGGCAAAGTTAAACCTCAGGAGAACAACAGCGGATAGAAATAGTTGTCGAATACTTACACAATAATCGATTTGCGAGTCATGAGTCAAAACCGTTATTTTTTAGGAGTCAAGCTCTGCGAGAAGCTGTTTTTAATTAAATCAACAGTGTTGAGTTTTAGTGTAAACCCTATAGGAATGCCTACCAATAAATAAATTGGAATATGCTTGCAGGTTTAGACCTGATTTTTTTACTTTTACCGCATCGCTAATGAGTTACCAATAATTATTTCGCCAATGCCTATTCCAAGGAGGAAAATCACCATAGGAGCCGTAGACAAGGCGGACTTCCCGGAATTTGAACTTTACAATCTCGATTGCAGAGTAGATACTGGAGCCACCAGTTCAGCTATCCATTGTCAAAATATATCAATTCGGGAAGTCAATGGTGAGGAGTTGTTGAGCTTTGAATTGCTCGACCGCAAGCATCCTCAGTATAACAAAAAGCGTTATCAAACCCGAGATTTTATTAGAAAAACCGTTCGTTCATCTTTTGGCCAAGAGGAAATCCGTTACGCCATTCGCACGAACATTGAACTATTCGGTAAGATTTACGAGACCCAATTTACATTAGCCGACCGCGTACGTATGAAATTCCCCGTTCTTCTTGGCAGAAAATTACTGCGTCAAGGATTCATTGTTGATGTGCGCAAAAAGAACCTTTCATTTAATCAAAAGCAAAACATATGAACATCGCCATTTTATCTACCAACAAAAATCTTTATTCAACCCGACGATTGCGTGAGGCCGGGGAAAAGCGGGGACACGAAATGGTGGTGCTCAATCACACAAAGTGTTACGTTGTTATGGAGCCGGGAAATCCAAGAATTTATTACAAGGATCATCCCATTGAAAATGTTGACGCAATTATTCCCCGAATTGGAGCTTCGGTGACTTTTTATGGCAGCAGCATCATTCGTCAGTTTGAAATGCGCAAAACCTACTCCACCTTGAGTTCATTAGCGCTGGTTCGTTCACGTGACAAACTCCGCGCCATCCAGATTCTTGCGCGTCATGGTGTGGGATTTCCAAAAACAGCCTTCGCCAAATTCCCTAGTGATATAGACTACCTGATCAAGGAAGTTGGGGGCACTCCATTAATCGTAAAACTCCTTGAAGGCACGCAAGGTCTAGGGGTTGTTTTGGCGGAAACTCGGAAAGCCGCTAAGTCGGTGATCGAAGCTTTCTACGGTTTGTCGGCCAATATCCTCATTCAGGAGTTTATTCCCGAGGCCAACGGATGCGACATACGGGCAATTGTAGTGGGCAACAAAGTTGTGGCCGCATACAAGCGCGTTGGTAAGGAAGGCGACTTCCGCTCCAATCTGCATCGAGGTGGAACCGGCGAGCCCATCAAACTCAATAAGGTAGAACGAGAAGCTGCTCTAAAGGCTGCACATGCTTTGGGACTGCAAATTGCCGGAGTAGACATGCTGCAGAGTAATCGTGGTCCATTGGTGCTGGAAGTTAATTCCTCTCCTGGCTTAGAGGGTGTAGAACGCTATACGGGGATTGACGTAGCCGGGAAAATCATCGAGTACATTGAGCAGAACTTTGAAAAACCTAGGAAATCACACGATAAGGTAGGCGCGTAATGCATTGGTTTTATTCTAGCATTTCCGATTCAAAAGCCCTACTTTCTGATGAAGAGGCACACCACGCGACAAAGGTCTTGCGCTTAGCTGCAGGTACAGAAGTGTGTGTATTCGATGGAAATGGAAATGGTTGGAAAGCTATTTTAGATCCCCCATTTGGAAAACAACGGACAGCAAGTCTGGTGCGAAAGCTCGAAGTTGAAGAAAAACCTGCGTTGAGTTTAGCTGTTGCACCAACTAAAAATATCGACCGCACAGAATGGTTGGTAGAAAAAGCTACAGAAATAGGTGTGGGACGAATCATTATCTTTTTCTCTGAAAACAGCGAGCGCAAAAAAATCCGTATGGATCGCTTGCAGAAAATAGCTATTGCCGCTGCCAAACAGAGTCAACGACTACACATTCCCGATATCGAGGGACCTTTGAGTTACAATGAAATGCTAAAAGCTGAGGCCAAAGCCCACCCGCTTTGCATAGCTTGGTGTGGCGATTCCGAACGACTAGCGATTAGTGAAGCTGTAAAAAAAGGTGAAAAACCATTGGTTCTGATAGGTCCCGAAGGGGATTTCAGTCCGAATGAAGTAGCCCTTGCTATAGCCAATGGAGCTATTCCTGTTCATCTTGGAGCCGCTCGACTTCGCACTGAAACGGCGGCTGTACTATCGGTAGCTGCCTACGCCCTGCATAAATCTTTGCAATGAGTACAATAGACTGGTGGATTGTCGTACTTAGTCTGAGTTTATTCTTAGGCATCAATCTTTTTTTAAGGAAAAAAGCTGGTAAAGACCGCAAGTCATTTTTCCTAGGTGGAGGCAATATGCCTTGGTATGTACTTGGCCTGAGTATGGTAGCTACTACATTCGCTGCCGATACGCCACTATGGGTGACCGAAAAAATTGCGCAGCACGGGATTTCTGGAAATTGGCTTTGGTGGAATATGATGATGGGCGGAATGCTTACCACCTTCTTTTTTGCAAGATTGTGGAAACGCGCAGGAATATTGACCGAGCCAGAGTTTATTGAGCTGCGTTACAGCGGTGTGGGCGCCCGATGGCTGCGCGGATTCAAAGCACTTTATTTAGGATTATTCCTCAACGCCATCATCATGGGTTGGGTGAATCTAGCCATGATGCGCATTCTGGAGGTCTTTTTTGATTTGAGTCCAGATACCGCCTTTTTACTCACCATGGCCATACTCATCTTGGTAGCCCTTTACGCCTCCATTGCGGGTTTGGCGGGAATTGTATATACCGACACCATACAGTTTTTCATCGCCATGGGTGGCTCCATAGCCCTAGCGTGGATTGTGATTCAACAACCTGAGATTGGTGGAATGGCCGGGATGATTGCCCAACTACCCGAATGGCGACTTGATTTTTTTCCAAAAATCGGGAATAATGCAGATGTAGGCACGTTCAGTTTGAGTTTAGGCGCTTTTCTTTCCTATTTCATTTTACAGTGGTGGAATGCCTGGTATCCCGGAGCAGAACCCGGGGGGGGTGGTTACATTGCACAGCGCATGATGAGCGCCAAAGATGAAGATCAGGCTCTGTACAGCGTCTTGTTTTTTCAGATTTTGCACTACGCCATTCGTCCTTGGCCTTGGATTATCGTAGGACTAGCCTCACTCCTTCTCTATCCTGAGCTCCCCGTAGAATTAAGCGGAAAAGGCTTTGTAATGGTAATGCGCGATTACTTGCCCAACGGACTCCGTGGCTTGCTTTTAGTCGCGTTTATTTCCGCATACATGAGCACCATTAGTACGCAAATAAACTGGGGTGCGAGTTACCTAGTAAACGACCTGTACGCTCGTTTTATCAAGCCTGAAAACACATTTAGTAATCAAAAATCAGCTGAAAAAAATTACGTACTCGCCGGTCGTTTTTCATCTTTGATTCTCATCATTGCTGCAGGATTAGTCACTACCCAAATTAGCAGCATCGATCAAGCTGCGCAATTCTTAATCGCTTGCGGGGCTGGCTTAGGAAGCGTATTAATCCTTCGCTGGTATTGGTGGCGGATCAATGCTTGGACAGAAATAGCTGCGACGGTATTTCCCGTACCTGTTTTACTATTTTGTACCGTGTATTTGGAGCCCTATTTTGGAGAAGGCTTTGTGCAGAATAACGGGACGTTTTACGTAGTTGTGGGCAGTACCATATTATGCTGGCTTTTGGTTACACTTATAACTCCACCCACACAACTGGGAGTCCTGAAACAATACGCATTGCGAGTGCGTCCTGGTGGTTACTGGCCAGGCGTTGGTATGCAGGAGCATCATTTCGGCAGAGAGAGTCTGCGATGGCTCTACGCGGTTATTCTTGGCTATGGTTGTTTATTTGCGTTGGGGTATTTTATTTTTCTGCAATATACCAATGCGTTATTGTGGGGAGTAGGCGCATTACTTGCCGGAGTACTATTGATTAAGTCCAATGCAAAAATCTCGAAATAAGTACGGAACACATGGATGTTGAAATAGGTCTTTTCGAAATTATAGTCCTTGCCCTTTGCGGATTCGGGAGCGGAATCATCAACACCATTGCGGGCAACGGCTCGGCTTTAACATTACCGGCACTTATTTTCGTTGGAATACCTCCGTCCTTGGCCAACGGAACCAACAGGGTTGGTATATTTTTACAGACACTTACCTCAATAATCAGTTTACGACGTACCAAGCGCACCCGATATCTCTATAAAGAAGCCAGTTGGGTGTTTATACCTTCCATTCTGGGAAGTATAGTAGGCTCATACATTGCTTTAGACATCGATGATTTGTTGCTCAAAAGAATAATTGGGGTACTGATGATTTTATTATTATTGTCGTTCCTCCTTAATCCCAAACGTTGGAACATTGCAACCGATCCCGGAAGGCCTAAGAAAAGTCTAAGTGGTTGGCTCATGTTTTTCGTTGTTGGAATATACACCGGATTTATTCAAATGGGAGTAGGGATTGTTATGCTGGCTTTGTTGGTACTCGTTAGTCGATATTCTTTGAAAGACGCCAATATTTTAAAACTCATACTCGCTTTTGTGTTGGGAGCCACTCCATTCATATTCTTTGCGCTGAAAGCCAACATTCATTGGGGAGCAGGATTGAGTCTCGCCAGTGGTCAGACCTTAGGAGCATTTATCGGTGCTCGTTACGTGCTGTATCACCCCAAGGCATTTGTATGGAGCAAAAGGGTTTTACTCGCAGTTTTAGTATTTTCAATACTGGCCATGTTCGACATCATAAAGCTTTAGGTTTGTAAGTTGGAGCGGAATTTAGAGAAAATCTTCTACACAAAAACTTAAGCATTCTTAAAATTCACCTGCTGCGGTACATTAAATTTCAATTAAGTTCAAATAGGATTTTTATCGTTGGAAATTCGTTTTATATTTGCAGCGCTGTAAAATTAGTGAAAGACAACGAAAATTAAAATTTCACGATCATTTACTAGCTGTGCAGCACACACGTAATTCACAACGCGCTTTTCATAAAGAAAGGCAAAAATGTAAAACCCTGGATCAAAAAGTTAGATTCAGAACATTAACAACAAAAATCAAAATCACGCACGAATGAAAAAGGTGTTTTCAATTTTGACAGTAGCCGCAATGGTAACCTTTGGCGGTTTCCCAACTGTTTACGCTCAAGAAGATGCAACTGCTCAAGAAGTAGTTGAGGAAACTGTAGAGTCCGAAGACGAAGAGTCTACCGAAGCCGAAGAAGAAGAAGTAGCTCCTTTAGTGGCTGCCGAAGAGGACAACATGCCTGCAGAGCGTGAGACATTCCACCAAATTCTCAAGAAAAAATTCATCGAAGGAGGTCCCGAGTTTATGGGTATCGTACTTTTGGTATTGATTCTGGGTTTGGCTATCTGTATCGAGCGTATTATTTACCTCAATATGGCGTCTACCAACAACAAAAAACTTCTTAGCCAAGTCGACAGTGCCCTCAAGAGTGGTGGTGTAGAAGCTGCTAAAGAAGTTTGCCGCAACACTCGTGGTCCGGTAGCCAGCATTTTCTATCAAGGACTTGATCGCGCAGATGGCGGTATCGACGTAATCGAAAAGTCTATCATCAGTTATGGTAGTGTAATGATGGGGCAATTAGAGCGCGGTGTAAGCTGGATCTCTTTGTTCATCGCACTCGCTCCCATGTTAGGGTTTATGGGAACGGTAATCGGTATGATTGGTGCATTCGACGCCATTGAAGCCGCCGGTGACATCTCTCCTTCACTCGTAGCTGGTGGTATTAAAGTCGCACTTTTGACCACGGTATTTGGTCTTATTGTAGCAATCATTTTGCAGATTTTCTATAACTATATCGTAGCGAAAATCGACAACATCACCAACTCTATGGAAAATGCTTCCATCGAATTGATCGACTTGTTGGTATCGCACAAAAAAGCCTAATCATTCATGGAAAAGTTTGGAAACTTCGGAATCATCCTTACCTACATCATGATCGGTATTAGCGTAGCCATTATTGTTGGCTTCGCTTTGATCAAAGTGGTAACAGACTTCCAGAAATCAAAAAACAGTATTATTGGATTGGTCATCATGCTGGTCATCTTCCTCATTGCATACGCAACGTCGAGTGGGGCTGACTATGTAAACTACAAAGCAGATATGGGCATAACAGAATCAACCTCTCGAATGGTTGGCGCTGGCTTAGTCACCTTTTTCATCATTGGTGCCGCAGCAGTTATTGCCATTATTTACGCTGAGTTGAGCAAGGCCTTAAAATAAACCTACACTCATGCCGAAAAGAGAAGCACCGGAAATCAATGCAGGTTCGATGGCGGATATCGCCTTTTTGCTGCTCATTTTCTTCCTTGTAACCACAACGATGGACGTTGACTCGGGGATTGCCCGTAAGCTTCCCCCCTACGATGAGAACCCGCCGGAGACGCCTCCACAAATGGTTAAAAACAACCTTTTAGCCGTTTTGGTAAACGCCAACGACGAAATTCTCGTGAATGAGGAATATATGGAGTTGCGCGATCTACGTGCGAAAGCCGTGGAATTTATCGATAACAACTACAAGGGAAATTGTGACTATTGCCAAGGACGTAGAGATCCTAAAATGTCTGACAACCCCGAAAAGCATATCATTTCCTTGCAAAATGACCGCGGAACTTCTTACGAGATGTACATTGCTGTGCAAAACGAACTCACAGGAGCATACAATGAACTGAGAGATCGCTTGGCGCAAACCCGTCACGGTAGAAATTTTAATCTACTCAACGAAGAAGACGCCAAGGAAATTGCCAAAGATTACCCCGTGAATATTTCTGAGGCTGAACCCGTTAAATTCTAAGAAAGATGTCGAAGTTTAAAAAGAAAAAGTCCGGCGGAAGCCCAGGAATTTCAACCGCTTCACTTCCTGATATCGTTTTTATGCTTTTGTTCTTTTTCATGGTAACAACCGTTATGCGTGAGGTTGACCTGAAAATTGAAAACAAAAAACCATCAGCCACCGAAGTGAAGAAACTAGAGAAGAGATCTTTGGTGTCGTACATCTATATAGGTAAACCCAAAGAGCGTTTTCAAGCGCAATTTGGTCGTGAGCCAAGAATTCAGTTGAACGACCAGTTCGCTCGCTTGGAAGAAATTGGCGCTTTTGCCCTGCAAGAAAAAGAGTCGAAAAGTGAATCGGAGCGTCCCCTGCTTCAATTTTCGATCAAAGCTGATTACCAAGTGAAAATGGGTATTGTTACCGATGTTAAAATGGAACTTCGAAAAGCTAATGCTTTGAAAATTAACTATTCAACAGAAAAGGGTATTCCAAGAATGCTTCGCTAATCAAGCAAATTCATAAAACCACAAAAACCTCCGACCAAAATCGGAGGTTTTTTTTTGCAATGAAATGAACCTTTCTGGGCAACAAAAAATTCCCGAATATTCAACCAACACCATCGGTTAATAATTTTTGAGAAAATTTAGGGTTGAATATTTGAGAAACATCAAGAATCCTTTTACCTTGCAGCGATAAAAATTTCATCATGGAGCGCACGCTGATATATAATATTCATCAACTTTTGGGGGTTACTGATAATGATTCACCCCAAAACCTCAACCCATTAGCCGGTAAGAACCTTAGGAATCTGAAGGTGCTGGAAGATGCCTGGTTGGAAATCACCGATGGGCTGATATCCGATTTTGGAGTGTTGGAAGATTTAAATAAAGAGCAACTCAATCGCGCGAATAAAGTAATCGATGCGCAGCGCGGCGTCCTTGGGCCCTCTTGGTGCGATTCACATACCCATTTGGTATTTGCGCAACCGCGTGAAGAAGAGTTTGTCATGCGCATCCTAGGCAAAAGCTATGAGGAGATTGCCGCCGCTGGAGGAGGAATTCTCAACTCAGCAAAAAAAGTCCAACAAGCGGCTGAAGAACTCCTGCTGGAAAGCGCTTACCGTCGACTAAACGAAATTATGGCAATGGGTACCGGAGCAGTAGAAATTAAAAGCGGATACGGCTTAACCCCCGAAAGTGAATTGAAAATGCTGCGGGTCATTCGAAGTTTAAAAGATAAAGCCCCCATACCAATCAAGTCAACCTTCTTGGGAGCCCATGCCATCCCGGCGGAATATAAGAGTTCACCCGAGGCATACGTGGATTTAGTGATAGAAAAAATGCTCCCCGAAGTAGCCGACCAAGGCCTCGCTGATTACATCGACGTATTTTGCGATCGCGGATTTTTTACCCCCCAGCAGACCGACCGTATTTTAGAAGCCGGACTAAAACGTGGATTGAAAGCTAAAATTCACGCCAATGAACTGGACTACAGCGGTGGCGTACAGGTCGGGGTAAAGCACCACGCCGTGTCGGTCGACCATCTCGAATGCACCGGAGAAGACGAAATACAGAGCTTGCTAAATGGATCAACCATCCCTACTCTACTACCACAAACCGCCTTTTTCCTAAATATCGAATACCCTCCTGCAAGAAAGATCATCGATGCTGGACTTCCGGTAGCCCTGGCAAGCGATTACAATCCTGGTTCTTCGCCCTCGGGAAATATGTTTTTCACGGTTGCCCTAGCTTGCATCCATATGAAAATGCTACCCGAGGAAGCTATCAATGCCGCAACAATCAACGGTGCCCACGCAATGGAAATCCAAGACATTGCCGGAAGTATTCAAAAAGGTCGAGCCGCAAATTTCTGGCTTACAGAACCCATTTCATCCTATAATTTTCTTCCCTACTCATTCGGAAGGACTCCACTAAAATCAATTTTCATCAATGGCAATACATTCTCTACGATCTGATTTGGAGCGTCTGCAACGCTTTAGTGAAAATCACCTAGAAAGCATTCTCAGCGTGAGAGCAGGTGAAATGCGCTTTGGGCAGGTTGTGCAACTCCCCCAAGAAGAATGGGAAACCCAACTTCAAGATGTCGATATTGTGCTTTTGGGCATCAATGAAGATATCGGGGTTCGCGCCAACCTTGGTCGAGCCGGAACAGCCCAAGCATTTGCCCAATCACTGCCTCACCTACTCGCCCTTCAACACAACGAATTTATAAAATCGGAACGAATTCTAATTCTGGGGGAGCTAAATTTTGGTGAGTTGATGGCCGCATCCGAAAGTCTGAATCCAAAAAACCCCGACGATCTCGCACACCTGCGACAAATGGTGGAAATCATCGATCAGAGTGTCTATTTTTTCGCGAAAAAAGTCTTTGACGCGGGCAAAAAGCTCGTGGTTGTAGGCGGTGGACACAACAATTCCTTCCCCTTAATTCACGCATTGGCCGAAAGCACAAAGAAAAACGTATCCGTCCTTAACCTTGATCCGCATGCTGATTTACGAAATGCTGAAGGGCGCCACAGCGGAAACGGCTTTACTTATGCGCTTGAAAACCAATCGCTAAGTCATTACCACATTTTTGGAATGGGTGAAAGTAACAACAATCAAGCGATTTTTGATAGGATAAATAAGCATGAAGGAATAAGCTACACCTCCATGGAAAACTTAATCGATGAAGGATTACACAAGCGTTATGACCTTCTAGACCAAGCCATTGCACAATTACCCGATGAGGTTTTCGGATTGGAAATTGACATGGACGTTCTAACTCACTATCCCGCAAGCGCTGTAAATAGTAGTGGATTCAACGGAAATGAACTGCGAGGATTGGTCCGACACTCCTTGCGAAACAAAGAAGCGCGTTATGTGCATATTTGTGAAGCCGCCCCCGATTTAGCAACCAGCATTGCTGGAAAAAGTCAGGCGGCAAATTTCCTTGCGCGCATTACCGCCGACGTAATAAAGACCATCTAAAACCTTGATATGGACAGTTTCATTGTAGAATGCGTACCAAATGTTAGTGAAGGGCGCGACAAAGTGATCATTGAAAAGCTCGCTAACGCCATCCGCAACACACCCGAGGTTAAACTCCTGCATCAGGATAGCAGTGAGGCTGCAAACAGAACCGTTTACACCTTTTCCGGTACGCTTCAAGGTACGATCGAAGCAGCGTATAATCTTTACCAAGCAGCGAATGAACATATTGATATGCGGCAACATAAAGGAACACATCCCCGTACCGGAGCTGTGGATGTATGTCCGTTTATCGCCCTCGAAGGCTGCGACGAACAAGAACTCATAAGGGAAGTTGCCAAACTCGGCCAACGACTCGGCGACGAACTTAAAATCATCGGCTTCTTCTACGAAAAATCTGCCTCGAGTTTTCAGAGAAAAAATTTAGCAAATATTCGTCGTGGAGAATACGAAGGTTTGGCCGATAAACTCAAAAGCATCAATTGGGCGCCCGATTTCGGAAAGGCCAAACAAAAAACCATTGAAAAATTTGGAGTAACAACTCTTGGTGTGCGTGACTTTCTTATCGCTTATAACATAAACCTTAACACCAAAGACGTAACCAAAGCTCAAGGGATTGCCGAAATGGTAAGGGAATTGGGTAAACTTATGAGTATGCCCGACGGCTCTGTTAGTCGACTTCCCGGCTTGTTACGTTCCGTAAAAGGTATTGGATGGTACGTTGAAGAATATGGCATGGCACAGGTTTCCTATAATCTCACCGACTTCAAAGCCAACGGACTTTTCGAGGTCTTTGAAGCCACACGCGCCGCCTGCATCCGCCACTCTGTCACAACGGCAGGTTCGGAATTGATAGGACTTATCCCCGAAAGCGCACTTATCGACTGCGGAAAGAAAATTGCTTACAAACTCAATAATAAACCAAAAGTCGCCCGAAATACCCAAGACTACATAAACTTGGCCATTGAGTATCTGGGTCTAAATTCTGTACGCACCTTTAATCCTGAAGAGCGGATCCTTGAGTACAACATAAAAGCGTGTGCCGAATCAACAAACTAAATACGGATATCTTAAACCCATTATCCGCCCTATTTTAGTCCATCTAAAAATACCTATTATGCGAAAAATAGAACACCTCGGTATTGCCGTAAAAAATTTAGACGAAGCTGAACAACTCTACACCAAACTCTTAGGCGTGGAGCCCTACAAGCGCGAAGAAGTCGAAAGTGAGGGCGTCATCACCTCGTTTTTTGCTTGCGGACCAAATAAAATCGAACTGCTCTACGGAACACACCCCGATAGTCCGGTAGCAAAATTCATCGAAAAGCGCGGCGAAGGAATCCACCACGTTGCCTTTTCCGTTGACGATATCGAAGCGGAAATTGCGCGACTAAAGAGTGAAGGCTTCGTTTTGATTCATGAAATCGCCAAAGCCGGAGCCGACAATAAAAAAATTGCATTTCTCCATCCCAAAGGTACCGGGGGTGTACTCGTAGAACTTTGCGCAGATGCCTAACAAGTCATTTTGTCACTCAATGCTCCGCGGCATAAGCTTTGGATAATGGGCTGACAAAAATCACAACATCATGCAAAAAGGAAATATCAACGTTACAGCACAAAACATCTTTCCCATCATCAAAAAATTCCTGTATTCTGATCAGGAAATATTTTTGAGAGAATTGGTATCCAATGCCGTTGATGCCACTACAAAAATCAAAACCCTAGCCTCCATTGGTGAATTTAAAGGTGAACTTGGGGATTTATTTGTAGAGATAAAAATCGACAAATCAGCGAAAACTCTTAGCATCAGCGATCGCGGTGTAGGTATGACACCCGAAGAAATCGAGAAATATATCAATGAAGTTGCGTTTTCAGGTGCCGAAGATTTTGTGAATAAATACAAAGACCAAGCTGCCGATAAAGGTATTATTGGCCACTTTGGACTCGGGTTTTACTCGGCATTTATGGTTGCGAAAAAAGTGGAAATTTTCACAAAATCCTTCCAAGATGGCGATACCGGTAGCCATTGGACCTGTGAAGGTAATCCTGAATTTACCCTCGAATCCCACGAACGCGATTCGCGCGGAACCGATATTGTCTTGCATCTCAGCGACGATGCAATGGAATACCTCGAAGACCATCGCATCCGTCAACTGCTCAATAAATACTGTAAGTTTCTCCCCGTACCCATTCATTTTGGCACCAAAGAAATTACCGAAAAGAACGAGAAGGATGAAGAAACCAAAAGTGTAGTTCCAGACGTTATCAATAATCCATCCCCGGCTTGGACGAAAACCCCGACCGATCTCAAAGATGAGGACTATAAAAACTTCTACCGCGAGCTCTATCCAATGACCTTTGAAGAGCCACTCTTCCACATCCATTTAAACGTCGATTACCCCTTCGACCTGACAGGTATTTTGTATTTCCCACGCATCAAACCCAATATGGATGTGCGTCAAAACAAAATTCAACTCTACCAAAATCAAGTATTCGTAACCGACTCCCTAGAAGGCATTGTCCCCGACTTTTTGACTTTACTACACGGAGTAATTGATAGTAAAGATATCCCTCTCAACGTGAGTCGTTCGTACTTACAAAGCGACGCCCAAGTAAAAAAAATCTCGGGACATATCACTAAAAAAGTATCCGATAAGTTGGAAGAACTATTCCGACAAGATCGTGAAGATTTTTCTAAAAAATGGGAGGATATTAAAGTCTTGATCGAGTACGGAATGCTATCCGACGATAAATTCTTTGAGCGTGCGAAAAAGTACGCCCTGCTCAAAGATACCGACGGTAAATATCATACCATCGATGAGATGCGTGCGCTTCTCGAGGATCAACATACCGATAAAGACGGAAATTTAGTTGTGCTTTATGCCGCCGATGCGGAAGCTCAACATTCCTACATACGTAAAGCCCGCGAAAAAGGCTATCACGTAATCATCCTCAATACCCCACTTACTCCACACTTTATCCAGAAACTTGAAACTGCACTGGATAAAATTACCTTTACCCGAGTGGATAGCGCTCCTGTTGAACAACTGATCGTAAAGAAAGACGATGAGCTCAACAGCGCCCTGAGCGAAGAACAAAAGGAAACTTTAAAAACCTCAGTGGAAGGTATTGTTGAGGCTAAACGTTTCAGTGTGAGCATTGAAAACCTTAGCGAAAATGAAGATCCCGTAATCATTACTATGCCTGAGTTCATGCGCCGAATGAAGGAAATGGAAGCTACCGGCGGCGGTGGATTTTTCGGAATGGCAAATTTACCAGAAACCTATAATCTCATCTGGAATGCCAATCATCCACTAACCAAAAAAGTAGTAGATGAAGCCGATGAAACTACCCGAAGCGAAATGATTCGTAATGCCAATGATTTGGCAATGCTGAGTCAAAACCTACTTCGTGGTGAAGCTTTGGAAAGCTTTATTAAACGATCTTTTGATAAACTCTAAACACCTGAACTGCTCCAGACGTTTAGCATTCTAAATGCATAACCAACCGCTTGCAACTGCTTTGTCGCAAGCGGTTTTTTGTTTTTATTGATTTACAATACCCAAGCATAAATTTAGCAAAAAAATCCTAGCTGATTTTGCTGTTTTGACAAAAATCCATACTTTTGAAAAACAAAAAATCAAGCACGCAAAATATTTATAATGAACAAAATATTACAAATTTTCTTACTTGCAATTTCAACACAAAGCCTTTTTGCACAGAGCACTACCCCCATATACATCAATGAATTTATGGCCTCAAACGCTAGTGTAATAGCGGACAGCACAGGTGAGTTTGAGGATTGGATAGAATTGTATAATGCACTATCTACTCCCGTTGATATATCCGGATATTTTCTCAGTGATGATCCCAACAACCTACAGAAATACGAAATCCCACAAAACATAAGTATTTTAGGAGGTGGATTTATCCTGTTTTGGGCCAGCGGAGAATCAAGTCGCGGCGACCTGCACACCAATTTTCGACTAAGTGCTTCTCAAGGTGAGTATATCTTTTTAACCGCCCCCAATGGAACCCATATTATTGATTCTATTGACTTTAAATCTCAAACTACTGATGTATCGTATGGTAGATATCCCAACGGATCAAATTCATGGGCATACTTCAAAACACCCACTCCAAATGCGAGCAACAATACTGCATCTCCGTACACAATGGTGTTGAATCCGCCTGAGTTTTCGCATACCGGAGGATTCATAAGCAGCGGTTTTTCTCTAAACATTACCGCACCGGATAGCGGAGTCACCATCTACTACACGCTAGATGGTAGTGAACCCCATCCCAATCGAGTGACCCCACATACCTATACCTATAAAAATCAGTATCAACAATTTGCCAATAGCCAAACTGGACCTCAGCTAAACGACAGCATTCAAAGTTACGCGTACAATGGCGCCATTTCCATTGTAGATCGCAATTCCGAACCCAATCGAACCAGTAGCAAGTCATCGACCTTTGAATTCAATCCACCATATTTGCCCACCAACCCTATTCGCAAAGGGACAGTTGTTCGCGCGATTGCAACCCGAGCCGACGCAATTTCTAGTGAGATTGTTACTGAAACATTTTTTGTAGGCCCCAGCATAACCAATCACTACAGTTTACCGGTAGTTTCCCTGAGTATCGACGAAAACCTACTCTTCGACCTTGACGACGGAATCTACTGTGCAGGAGCAGATTTTGAAAATTGGCGAAGCAATACCAGCGACGGACCTCGCGGGAATAGTCCAGCCAATTGGGGAAGATCAGGTAGAGCCTACGAATACCCAATGGGCTTTGAGTATTTTGATAGTCAGGGAAATAAAGAAATCAGCCAGCTAGTAGGAGCACGAATCCATGGTGGATTTTCCCGTGCTCGCCGGCGCAAATCACTACGTCTATACGCTCGAAGTGAATACGGAAAATCCGAGTTTCAATATCCGCTGTTTAGCAATCGAACAGATTCCGTTTACAAACGAGTTCTACTTAGAAATAGCGGCAATGATGAACCAAACACCTCATTTCGAGACGCATTTATACAAAATTTAGTCAAGCATCTCAACTTTGAAATTCAACAATCCGAAGCGGCCATTGTATTTATCAACGGCGAATATTGGGGGATTCACAATTTCAGAGAATGGCAAAATAGACACTATATCGAAAGATTATATGGCGTACAAAGTCACGAACTCGATTTTATCGCTGAGCGAATGGATGTTCAGGATGGCGATTCCCTGCATTTTACGCAATTACTGAACTATGTAAGCTCGAACGACCTTTCAGAAGACTCGGTTTTTAGCGAGATAGAGACCCAAATGGATGTGGAGAATTTTGGCGAGTAGGTGATTG
>REDE01000054.1 GCA_007693635.1 Flavobacteriales bacterium
AACCGAGTATTGCAGTCTAATGCGCGAAATTCAAAGGTGTATAATTTTCTAAAACTCTTGACGGCACTATTGTTTTTTGTCAGTTTGTTATTTGTTTGGAGTTACTTTAAGTTTCGTAACGAAGCTAGAGAAAAAGAAGAGGTTCAATGCCAGCAAATAAATGAATTAATTGCTGCAGACTTGGATAAAGCAAAAACAATTATAGCCCTCAAAGACCAATTTATCGAAACCAAAGAAAAGGAATTGATCGAGTATGCCTCGCGGATTAATCAAATGAATGAGGAGATAAAAGAATTTGAGAAATTAGTGAGTGAGGTAAAAGACCCTAAGTTAATTCAGGGGATCGACCGCATTAAAACCTATTCTTCGGAGAACTTCCATCTTGCTCTGGATAAATTTCGTGCTCTTAATCCAAGATTATTGGTGAATTTGTCTAAACCTGAATTTGAACTGACTAAAAGCGAAATAGAACTTTGTCTGATGCTTCGAATGCGGCTGATCAATAAGGAAATTGCCCGAACGCTTAATATAACTAGCGCTAGTTTGGCGACCAAGAAGTATCGCATGCTTAAAAAACTCTCGGTAGACTCCGATCAGGGTTTGGATGAATGGCTAGATATTCAGGCCTCTGAATGATTTATTGTGGTCTTACGACATCTTTTTTACCTTGGTTTTGTAAATTTAGCCGTTTGTCTATGTTTGTCTATCGTTATTTATCGTTTTGCGTATAATTTGTCTATGGTGTAGATGCGTGTATTTAGCGAATTCTTGTTTTATTTGCATCAAGTTAATTGTTCGTTAACACTTAACGTTTTTGCAAAATTTTAATATAATTCCGCTATGACCAACAAACCTTATTACCTAACCATTTTGTCGCTGTTCTTTGCAGCTGCGGTAAATGCTCAGAGCTTGACCGTCTCTGGCGGTACCGTTTCGCTTGCTAACAATACCATGTTGTATACGCCCGGACTGAGTGTGACTTCAGGTACCTTCGAATGCGCCGGACACTTAATTATTGATGGCAGCCTCACTGGTTCTGCCAATATTGACTTAGCCTCGACTGCAAATTTGGATTTGCGTCAGGACGCGGAATTTGTATTTTCTGACGATGCAAGTTTCTGGGCTTTAGATTTAGCTAATACTGCTCGTGTAATCGTTCAACCGGGTAAGTCTATCGAATTAGAAGGTAGTATAGTTCATAATTCTTCTGAAAATATTGAATTACGCGCTGATGCTACCAACGGATATTCCATGTTGAAAAATTCTGGTCCCTACTCTGGAAGTGGAACGGGTAGGGTAATGCAGCAGCAGAATTTGAATGCAGGTTGGATTATGATTGCTGCGCCTATGACCAATACGACCGCCGGCTTTTTTGGTGACGTGGGCGCTACCGGTCCTGGTCATACGGTGAATACGCAAAACCTGTTTTCTTGGGATGGTAGTAATTATGTAAACGTTGTTGATAATAATTCTACGATTACTCCTGGAAGGGGTTATTTTGGCTTTGTTGGCCAATATGGCTTTAGGGGTACTGTAGGTGTACACGATTTTACAGGTGTTCCGAACCTCTCTGTTAGCCCGAGCCTAAATTTCGCTACTGCCGGTAATGATGTTGTAATTGAAGGTGATCCGACTGCGACGGAAGGTTGGAATTTGATTGCCAATCCGTTTACTTGTGCGTTGGATTTTAGTTTATTGACTCGTACCAATGTAGATAACGCGTTTTATGTCTTTAATAACAGTAAAAGCGGTGGCGCAGGTTATGAGTCGTACGCTTCCGGAGGTATTTCCCATCCAGAAATTGCACCTTTGCAATCTTTTTGGGTGAAGGCCTCAGCAGCAAGTCCTAGCTTGGGAACCTTGAGCATGGCGACTCACGGAACGACTTCAGCTTCTCCGAATCATTTGCGTACAGTTTCTTTCGACCGTTTGGTACTGCGCACGCACGTTGCCCAAGATACCGCTATCAATGATTATACGGTGGTTTCTTTTGTTGACGATAATACTACGATGGGCTATGATGGTGCCTGGGATGCTTACAAAATGGCGAATACGGGATCTATTCCTAATATTTACTCCACGCACAGCGACGGTGCAGCCATGGCAATCAACGCCATTCCTTACGGTCCGGGATATTCGGATAAGATGACGGTTCCTATATCTTTCAGAGCCTCTCAGCAGGGTGAAAGTTTCCGTATCTCTTTCGACGATAGCTATATGTTGAACACCTACGCGGTGTATTTGGAAGATAAGTTGGAAAAGACTTTTACCGATCTCAACGCACAGGATTATTCTTTCGTAAACGATACCAGTATGAGCGCGCGTTTTGTTTTACACTTCCGCGCTGGCGCCTTGAGCATTGATGAGCCGGAAAGTTTGAGTCGTACCAACACGGGACTACACGCTTGGATATTTGCAGGCCAGGCGCATATCAATAGCCGCATTGCTGGTGATGTTCAACTTTCGGTTTTCGATATGAGCGGAAAACAATTGCAGAGTGGTCAAATGAATGTGAGTGCGGGTGGCCGCTACGAATGGCCATTGCGCCAAGACCTAGCAGCGGGAGTATATCTTTTGCGCATCCATACCTCATTAGGGACACAAAGCATTAAATTTAACAAGTAGTTGGGTTACGGGAAATTATGGGTTTGGGCTTTGGCCCAGCCCATGATCTACCGTTCGACTCAGGATTAACGAAATTAACCAGGTATTCCACCCGAACATAGTCTGATTGAAGACCTAGTAGGAACTATGGGGACGCCATAATCACAAACAAAATCTATGAAACATTTAAGCATTGTTTTCTTTCTACTGTTCGCGGTAGTTGTCTACGCCCAGCCGGGAGCTCCTGGACCTGATCCCGTACCTCTCGACGGTGGTTTGATCGCTTTATTGGCTGCCGGTGCGGCCTACGGTGCGAAGAAGTACAGAAACAACCAAGAAAATTAATTATTTGTGGGGTTAATGGTGTGGGTGTTCGCACCCCACCTTGCTTCCCACCAAACCTAAAACTACCCCTTAGTAGTTTAATTAAAGAACGGTATTGTTGGTAAGGGACAACGATATTTTTAAACTAATTACCCAATGAGAAAATTAATTGTTTTAGGAATCGCCTTATTTGGCCTTTCAACTACATCCTATGCCCAGGTGGGTGTGGGCACAAGCACGCCGAATGCTGCGGCAGCATTAGAATTAAGTAGCCCAAATCAGGGATTTTTGCCACCGCGAATGTCCACCGCACAGCGCGATGCAATTGATAATCCTGCAGATGGACTTATCATCTTTAATAGCACTACAAAAACTATTCAGT
>REDE01000030.1 GCA_007693635.1 Flavobacteriales bacterium
TTGATTACCAACCCCAGCACTTCTCTTGCTATGTAAATGGTGAAGAGTTTGTTCCGAATGGAGCAGGTACTTGCCGAGGAACTAGTGCTTTTTATGATCCTGATGGATTTTTGAATACTGAACCGGGATATTTAACAATTGGTGGACAACAATGTCTCACTAACGGCAGAAGAGTAATAGATTTTGGACTTACACCCGTGTTTAGTGAAGGTATTTATGACTTTAGCGACACTTTATTTAGTAGAGTTGTAGGATATTATTGGGATGTTTCTTTTGATTCAGAATCAATTTACTTGTATTTTTATAAAGGCACTCTTGAAATCACGAAACTCGAACCTCAAACCTACCGTCCTTTTGTACAGGGCCGTATAGAAGGCACATTTGAAATGTCATGCGCCAATGACCAAGGCGATACCGTACACATTACCGATGGTAGTTTTTCTCTCAATCTTCGTTAATTTATAAATCTTAATACCATGAAAAAGATTATTTATCTCCTAACCTCTGCTCTTCTTCTAAGCCTCTCAAGCTGTAAAAAGAAAGAAGACAAAGAGCGCCCTGAATTTGATTACCAACCCCAGCACTTCTCTTGCTATGTAAATGGTGAAGAGTTTGTTCCCAGGGTACAAGGTATGTGCGGGGGAACTAAAACTTTTTATGATCCGGATGGATTTTTGAATACAAATCCAGGGTACCTGACATTCTCTGGAAGCAAATGTTTGGCAGATGATGTTATTGATGTTGGCTTTACACTAAATCCTATTTTAGAAGTTGGCAATTACCAGCTTCAAGATACGACAATGGAAATATGTTTTGGATTTTACTCAAATGTAAATGAAATTAAATATTCATATAATGGTCATATTAACATCACTAAACTCGAACCTCAAACCTACCGTCCTTTTGTACAGGGACGCATAGAAGGCACATTTGAAATGTCATGTGCCAATGACCAAGGCGATACCGTACACATTACCGATGGTAGTTTTTCTCTCAATCTTCGTTAATTTCAAAAACTTCTTACCATGAAAAAGTTTACATTTTCTTTCATATTTTTTGTTGCTATTTCTATTACAGGCAAAGCTCAAGATCCTCACTACGAATATGAACAAATTGCCGATTCGCTGTTTGGATTGTTAGATACAAGTTATATTACAACGGGTTATCACGCTGATAGAGGTATATTCTTTTACAATCACAAGGCTTTTGATGGTGAATCTAACAGTCAATCAATGCAACATTACGGCATGTTTAAATCATTCATTGCCGGTATATATACTTCCTCAATTTCAGAAGCTCACCAACCCAACGATTATGCCAATTGGGAAGATGACTTACAAAGCATACTTCACTCAGGGAAAACGCCATTGCTTTTTATGCATTATCGGTATCAACAATTTTTAGAAGACAGCGTCACGCTTTTTCAGTATGTAAATCTGATGAATGGCAGATTACACGATGTAGCAGGCTCAGCGGGCAATGCATACAGCACAGAAAACTTAGTTGCCATAGCTGCATACGCGCACAAAATCATCGACACCCTAAATGCGGTTTTTAAATTGCCTTCTGATTTTGTTTTGGGGAATACCAACAAAACCATTCAACAATTAGAAATGGATTGGGACAATGGCCTCGGTTATCAATCCTTTACATTGAATGAAGACATTGTCGTAGAATGGTTGAATTTTGGAGAAAAAACAGTAACTCTAAAAGTAACCTATACAGATGATACCGTTGTGTATGCTAAATTCAAATTGAGCTTGATAGATACACAGGAAAACTCAAGTGCTGAGAAGCTGGCCAATGGAGCGCCTGGCTACGATGCAATACCCGATGACAGAATTTATATCCAATCGGGCAGGAGTCAAAATTTAGGTGCAATGATGGAGATTGAGTATGGCTGTGGCAACCACGCCATCACCAAACCCTTAATTGTGGTAGAAGGATTTAATCCTGCTGAATTTTTTGACAATCCTAGAGGGCTTGTTTACAGGGATTTTTTTCTAAGTATAAGAAATTTTGAAAATCGAGATTTTATTAATGAATTCCCATTATTCACCCAGTTGCAAGAAGAAGGATACGACATCGTGTATATAGATTTTGATCAGGGAGCGGGAGATTTAAGGGAAAATGCCTATGTGGTAATGGCGGTAATAGACTGGGTAAACGAGCAAAAGGCCAACAATAACAGTGAAGAAGCCAATGTGCTTTTAGGCATTAGCATGGGAGGTGTGGTAGGTCGCCTAGCCTTACTTTACATGGAAGATGAGGCGCCCAACACGCATGATGTGAGTTACTACATTAGTTTCGACAGCCCACATTTAGGTGCAAATGTTCCGGTAGGCTTTCAGTTCATGATAGAACACCTGTACTATTCAGAGACCATAGGTATATTAAGAATCAGAGATTTTGTGCCGGAGCTTGAAGATGCACATAATGTGTTAGGTTATGAGGGCACAAAACAACTATTAAGATATTCTACGGTGCAAGCTCGCCAAGACCAGAGCAATGATAATATTTTCAACAAAAGGAATTGGTTTACTTCTCAAAATGAATACACCACTGCTGGTGGTAATTTAATTAACTCATCACATAGCTCTATATTATCAGAACTAAACATACTGGGTATGCCAGCGGAGACAGCTGAGAATATTGGCATCGCCAATGGCAATAGTGATGGGGATAATCAAGGCTTTCAGCCGATGTCCAACATATTTAGTGCGTTCTGTGATCAAACTGGAGGTTGCTTACAAGTGACTTGGTTTAACTTCAATATAAGATACGATATCAATGTACGGGCTCTTCCAAATTTTTCTAGTAATCCATCTGAAATTTATAATGGTAGAATATGGCATAGGATGTTTAATTCATTTAATGTAAATATTGCTAAAAGATTTGTTTTAGAAGTTGAAAATGTAAGACCTTATGATAATTCACCTGGCGGCTCTTACAATGTAGCCATGTTTGGTCTAGACCAAATTCCATTTGAAATAGATAATATTTTAGATGAATTTTCATTCATTCCAACAGCCAGTGCTTTAAATATTCAATCTGAAATAAATAATCCTAATTTTACTTTTAACCCGGCATTGCTTGTTTCAAATTCACAAACAAATTTTGATGCAATTTATGTGCTTGACCCAAGTAAATACGCCCCTAATGCTGCACCAAACAATGAAGAGCACACGGCTTTTACACCAAGTAACATCTCCGCTTTTGAAACCTCGATGTTTCCGCCAGTAATTAACGACATTAATACAACCCCAACTATAGTTAGCGAAACTTTTAATTTTGGCAGGAATGA
>REDE01000006.1 GCA_007693635.1 Flavobacteriales bacterium
CCAGCATGGAGTTTGGACAAATGCCCGGCTCGTAACAGCCGTTGCTGTCGAGCTTAAAGACGAAGCCGCGGGTGCGATGAATGGTAGTTAAGGACTCTAAAATATGATATATCCCTACCCCCACAAATCCGCCATCGGATGTTTCTCTTGTTAAAAAGATGGAATTGTAGTCCTCAAAGGGGTTGGAGTGTCGTAATCTTGGCTCACGCCACCAAATGCTATCGCCGGTTTGACTTAGACGACTTACAAAACCGGCAGTTACATTGATCCCCCTATTAATATAATTTCCGGAAAAAATATATCCTTTGTTGTTAGATATAGCTTTTATTTGATATGCTGACATGCCAGAAAAGACTAAAGCTAAAACATTTTCACTGGTTATATTGCTGCTTGAAAGGATGTTTCCGTTTAAATCATAAGAAATAAATCGATAGCGACCAATGATTGCATTTGAAAAAACACATGGGTTTGGCCTTGTGGAATCGGGACACGCCAAATGCTGAAAATAAGCCAAGCCCAGCGTGCTGTCGGCAGACATATCAAATGAAGCCGGGCGGTCGTTTGCGTAAAAATTGCGATTGGAGGGAGCTCCGGATGGAATGATGTTGCGCCAAATGAATTGACCAGAGGTGTCAATGCGCGCAATGAAAGCGCGGGTTGAATTTCTAAGTTGTTGAAATAAAGAGCCATATTGAAAAACCTGCCCACTGATAATGAATGTGCCATCGTTTAGCTCCTGAAAGCCATGAATTCGATATCCAAAAATAGAATCAAACAAATAAAAACTATTAACGACATTCAAGTCCTCATCAACTTCTGTAAAGTACGGCATGCCAAAGCCTTCATTGCCAATTAATTCGCCAGCAAGTAATACATTTCCATTTTTTGATTTTATAATTGCTCTGGGTCTGTAGTCTCGCCATTGATTCCAAGTATAAAAAGAGTCGGGGAATGACACGGTTAATATTTGTGTTTTGATAGTATCTAAATGAGGTAAAGCTTTAACTTTTATTAAAATAACCTCCAAATGATTTGGTGGTAAATTACTTGAGCCTATTGCAGAGAATCCTGAAATGGCTATGGAGTCATTTAAAAAGGCAAATGCTCCATGATGAAACTCATATATTCTTGGGTATTTACCAACGAACATACTCATGCTATCCAATAATTCACCGCTCTTGCTAATTCTTCTTAATTGCATTCCTGGGGTGGTAAGAGAAGTGCTTCTTTCATTATAAAATAATAAGCTGCTATCTTTCAATTCGACTATATCATGAATATAATATCCTTGATAAAAATTTGAAAATGTATTATAATTAGTGTTTTGAGCTTGACTAGCAAACCAACAAAAGGTAAACCATAGAAAAACCAATAATCGCGTGCGCATAACTTTGTTGTTTTGTAATAAAAAAGCACAGAAGGCAATGCCTCCTGTGCTTATAAAAAGTTTTACCTAAAAATATTCAGTTTGATGGATTCAAGAGGTTCGCCGTTTACTTCTTCTACCAAAATGATATAGGCCCCGTTGGCTACATTTGGTAAAGTAATAATTTCGTCACCTGTTACTTTGGCCTTAAACGAACCGTGCAAAACAGTTCTTCCGCTTAGATCCATAATCCGGTAGTTTAGGGTACGTTCAACACCCTTAAGCTCATAATGCAGCACGGTGTAGTCACGTGCCGGATTGGGGTAGAGTTTCATCCGGTTAGGATTTACGGAAAGCTGCGTACTTGGTCTGTTTCGTTGCGTTTTCAACATTGAAGCGGGCGTAACCAAAGGGTCAATGAGCATAGAATCGGTAGCTACTCCGTATTCAAGTAAAAGACTGTACGCTAAACTCTGCGCGGCAGGATAATTACTGTAGCGCCATGCTTCTAAGGTTTGAATATCGTTGGTGCTTAAGGAGTCTTCAATACTCAGGGAAAGTTCCATAATTTCGGCAAATCCTTCAAATTCCCCTTGAATTAATGAGTCAGAACCATTTAGGAGACTGATTGCCGCTTGGTAGGCTAACTCATATCCGCTCATTCCGTAATTTTGTAGAAATGCGGCTTTCATCAACATTGTATGAGGTGTGTTTATTGCATCAAGCACACTCAATAACGAATCGGTAAGCCAAGCTTGCTCATCGTCCTTCGCCATTTCACTTGTCAATGCTTTAAGAACTGCTACGCCAAATCGCTTAAATTTTGCGTTTTTATGGGCAATTCGCGATTCTAAAGCCTCTTTTGGTCCAAATAAATCTGTACCGTTTAGTATATCGTCAATCATATACTGCGGTAAGGCCGGTGTGCGCTCAATGATTGCCGTAAGGATATTTTCACTGGAAACAGATTGGGGGTTCTCCATCAATAAATTTCGGAGCAACACGTCTGGGAAGTTTGATAAGTTAATGACTTCAATCAATACCCCCTCAGAAAGGTATGGCGATTGAGCCATCAAATCTAAAAACATATAGTAGTACTCAGATTCCGGATACGAAAAAATATCGGCTAGTAATTGCGGCGTATTACCTTGGTCGATGAGTTGGCCTAGGGCTTCTACATCGGATAAATAGTCGTTTTTAAGACTATCAAGCACTACGCGCTGCAAGGATGAAGGCACCAATGTTGTATCCATTTTTATAACTAAGAATCCTTGGGGGCACCTGTCATTCCAATCTGTGGGGTCAGGTTGTGGCCCGTCATGAAGTCTAAATATGTGATTGCCTCTAGGTTCAAATCTTGGTTCAGATGGGTCAAAAGGTCTAAAATAATGCAACAAATACGGTCCGTTATTGTCGAAATCGGATATTATGTTGGGATCGTTGTTGGTGTGGCTGAATAGATTATTCGCCAAATCCTGTGGGGTCCAACCTACTTGCGCATAGCCTTGAAAATGAGAGACGCTGTTCTCAGGATACAAATCAGGAATTGGGACAAGTATGTCATGCGAACAATCATTAAATATATTACATCTTATTTGTAAGCCGTCCCAATCATTAGTGCGATTTTGCCCTAAGTTTAAAATACCCAATTCAAGTCCTTCAAAAGTATTGCGGTATGCGGCATCCATTTCCGTATAAGTAGAATTCACTACCATGCCAACGGGAAATCCATTTAAATCAATAGGCATATAAGTCGGGGCGTTGCCGGCCATTTGGAATAAATTTCCTTCAACTGAGAAGTTTATAGATGATTTCACATACAAACCATAGGTACTGAATGGTCTATTTTCATCAAACAATAGCACACCGGGGGGGAGGTTCACCACATTATCCTCAAATTCAAAAAAGTTATTTGCTTCTATGTAAGCGGAGT
>REDE01000143.1 GCA_007693635.1 Flavobacteriales bacterium
CCGGCGTGTCATCTTTTGGATAAAAGTAAACCACCAATTTCTTGCCGGCGTAATCTGCCAAACTTACGGTATTGCCGTTTTGATCTTTTCCTGAAAAATTAGGGGCTTTATCGCCCGGTTTGAGATGTGTCATTGTTGTGGAAATTTAATTTACAAGATAACGAGAACCACTGTGGCGTTGTTCAAAGTAATTACTCACCCGCAAAAAGTGGAAACACGTTCATGAATTCGTTAACTTGAACTCGCAATTCTTCAAGAGCTTCCTCGTTGGAGGCATTCATCAGCGCGCGATCGATGAAGTCAGCAACTTTATCCATATCATCTTCCTTTAATCCACGCGTGGTTACTGCGGGTGTTCCAATGCGAATGCCCGAGGTTACGAACGGACTTTTATCGTCGTAAGGCACCATATTTTTATTCACGGTAATATCGGCCTTACCCAAAGCAGCTTCAGCCGCCTTGCCGGTAATATCCTTATTGCGAAGGTCGATCAAAATACAATGATTATCAGTACCTCCGGAGGTTATTTGGTAACCCCTACTGGTTAAATTATGCGCCAAGCGACGTGCATTTGCCAGTACTTGTAATTGATAGGTAAAAAACTCATCCGTTAAAGCTTGTCCGAAAGCAACAGCCTTAGCAGCAATAACGTGCTCTAGCGGACCTCCTTGAATACCAGGGAAAATAGCTGCGTCAAAAAGCGAAGACATCATGCGAATTTCACCCTTAGGGGTTTTTAGTCCCATCGGATTTGGAAAATCTTTACCCATTAGAATAATACCTCCTCGCGGACCACGAAGTGTTTTGTGTGTGGTTGAAGTGACCACGTGACAATGCGGGATGGGATCATTAAGAAGACCTTTAGCGATCAAACCTGCTGGATGCGAAATATCGGCCAGTAAGAAAGCACCGATTTCATCTGCAATTTCGCGAAAGCGCTTAAAATCAATATCTCGCGAATAGGCTGAGGCACCACATATCAAAAGTTTAGGACGCTCTTCCAAGGCGCGACTGCGTACAACGTCATAGTCAATTACTCCGGTCTCCTTTTCTACTCCATAGAAACTCGTTTGGTAAATTTTACCGCTAAAACTAACCGGTGAACCGTGCGTTAAATGTCCACCATGCGATAAATCAAAACCCATTATTTTGTCACCCGGCTGTAAAAGGGCGAGATATACCGCTGCGTTAGCCTGCGAGCCAGAGTGCGGCTGAACATTGGCGTATTCAGCACCAAAAAGCGCCTTAGCACGTTCAATAGCCAAGGTTTCGACCTCGTCGACAACCTCGCAGCCTCCGTAATATCGTTTGCCAGGAAAACCCTCAGCATATTTATTGGTCAAAACAGAACCCATAGCTTCCATCACTTGCTGACTGGCGTAATTTTCAGAAGCAATCAATTCGATGCCAATGGTTTGCCGTTCCTCTTCACGAGCAATCAGATCAAAAATTTCAATATCTCTTTCCATATACTTTGGGTTTGTGCAGTTAACCTGCGTTCTATTGTTTATTTTTGCCAAAAATAGAATGCAATGACAATACAACAAGCGAAAGAATATAGTTCGTGGATCGAAGTTTCAAACTCATCCGATTTCCCCCTATTCAACTTACCATTAGGTATTTACAGTTCAGATAACGAATCATCATACGCCGCAAGCCGCATTGGAGACACCTTAATTGACCTTCATGCACTTCACTCTTTGGGATACTTTTCCTCTATAGACTTGCCAGATATGATATTTGCGCAAGAAACGCTCAACGATTTCATCTCCCTTGGCAAAGCAACACATCGCGAGTGGCGGGCTAGAATGCTGGAGATTTTCGGCAAAGATTGTGGTGATTTGCGCGACAACGCTGCGCACTTGGAGCATGTATTGATGCCTGTGGAGAAAGCTGAAATGATGATGCCCGTATTTGTTCCCGATTACACTGATTTCTACAGTTCACGCGAACACGCCACCAACGTTGGGATTATGTTTCGAGGAAAAGAAAATGCTCTGATGCCCAACTGGCTTCACATACCTGTAGGATATCACGGCAGAGCTTCTTCGATTGTTGTTTCCGGAGTTGACCTACACCGTCCGAAAGGTCAGCAGTTGCCCAACGACGCCACAGAACCCGTATATGGTCCTAGTAAAATGATGGATTTTGAACTTGAGATGGCTTTCATCACTACCGACGGAAAACCATTGGGTCAGCGGATAAAGACCGAAGAAGCCGAAGATTACATTTTTGGGATGGTTGTATTTAACGACTGGTCGGCGCGAGATATTCAAAAGTGGGAATACGTTCCATTGGGGCCATTTTTAGGAAAAAACTTTGGTTCCTCGATCTCTCCTTGGATTATTACCCTTGAAGCCTTAGAACCATTTCGCTGCGCAAGTCCGACTCAGGATCCTCAACCCCTAGCCTACCTACAAACCCAAGGTGAGCGAACCTTCGACATCCAGCTAGAAGTCGCTATTCAGCCCGAAAATGCAGAACCATCAACAGTTTGTCGTTCAAATTTCAAGTACCTTTACTGGAATATGGCCCAGCAACTGGCGCATCACACCGTAAATGGGTGTAACATCAATGCGGGAGATATGATGGCCTCAGGGACTATAAGCGGTCCTACCGAAGATAGCTTTGGGTCGATGTTGGAGCTGGCTTGGAAAGGAACAAAGCCACTCACATTGACTGACGGCAGCACGCGTAAGTTCATTCACGATAACGACACGGTAATTATGAAAGCTCATTGTGAAAAAGACGGATTCAGACTCGGTTTTGGAGAAGTTCGTTCAACCATTCTTCCAGCCATCAATGACTAGCAAATTATTAGCCCTGTGCGCGGGGCTTTTGTTACTTTCATCGTGCAACCGCTGCAACGATTTTGAAAACGGTGAAGTCTCTAATGCCGGAGCCATTCGCCAGGACATCACTTTGAGCAGATGTTACGGTACCGCCGTTGCTCGACAACAGCAAGGTGGATTAGTAATGAGAAGTCGAGCTCAGTTTCTAAATTTTTTCCCTAAGCGTACGGCAGCCTGTGCCATTGGGGACAGTTTGGATTTAGACTTTTCGCGTTTTGACTTATTGGCGTATCCTACAGAAGGCGTATGTAATACCCGGATTGAGCGTCGTGTGGACATCCAACCCAACCAAAACCAGGTAATTTACAGCATTATCTTGGAAAATTGTGGCAACTGCGGCGTGCAAAATTTCAATAACAACCTGGTAGCCGTTGATAAGTTGCCACCGGAATTCACTGTCGTTTTTGAATACTCAGAAAAATAAAACTATGAACACATCGGTAATTTTAAACGGCGAGCAAATAGAACGGAGCATTCGTCGAATGGCTTGGGAAATTGTAGAACGCAATTTTGAAGAGACGGAGTTAATCTTTGCCGGAATCGATGGCAGGGGAATGGAGCTCATGCAGCGTTTGGTGGTAATCATTAACGAGATTGCTCCCAACTTAAAAGTCGAGAGTTTATGCATTCGACTCCATAAAGATTTACCTTGGGAAAAGAGTGTAAGCTACGAACCCGACTTAACAGACGACCTCATATCCAAGCCAATTATCGTGGTGGATGATGTCTTAAATTCAGGGAAGACCATGCTTTACGCGCTTCAACCCATGCTCAAAAAGCCCACCAAGCGCATTACTACAGTGGCGCTCATTGAGCGCAGTCATAAAAGGTACCCGCTTATAGGGGATGTGGTTGGGTTGCGTTTATCAACCAGTTCGCACGAGCACGTCCGTGTGGTATTAGACAAAGGAGTGGAAAAAGTTTACCTCGAGTAAATCACTCGTCCTTCACCTCTTCAAAATCCACATAATCATCGGGCGCGCCTTTTGAAGGTTTGCGCCCTTTTTCTGGATTATAGGTAATGATAACGTTGCCGGCTTTCTTCCCGCCACGACCGTCAGCACTTTTCGCATAGCCTTCATTAAAAGGCTTTACGAAAGTGTTGTACAAAACCACTAGCAGATATACTGCCAGGAATAATATCATGAATACCTTCAACACGTGTGTGCAAAAATTATTTACTCAAATACAAATTGCGCTCAGAGTATACCTTTCTAAACATCGGGTCGCGTAAATTCTTGATAAAATGAATTTTTTCACCGGTAGAACGCATCTGTGGACCGAGTTCTTTATTCACTTTAGGGAATTTATCAAACGAAAATACCGGGATTTTGATAGCAAAGCCTTCGAGTTGAGGGTTGAATTCAAAATCCGAAACTTTATTTTCTTCTAACATCAATTTTGTAGCGATGTTCACGTACGGCTCACCATAAGCCTTAGCGATAAAAGGCACGGTTCGCGAAGCTCTTGGGTTTGCTTCAATGATGTACACCATGTCGTCTTTGATCGCAAACTGAATATTGATCAAGCCCTTTACCTGAAGTTTTTTTGCAATAACCTCGGTATGCATTTTAATCTGCTCGATAATCAGCTCGCCTAAATTAAAAGGAGGAAGCACGCTGTGGCTATCACCGGAGTGGATTCCACAAGGCTCGATATGCTCCATGATACCGATAATGTAAAGATTATCGCCATCGCAGATAGCGTCAATTTCAGCCTCGAGCGCACCTTCCAAATAATGATCAAGTAGCACACGATTTCCCGGAAAATCCTTAAACAACTCAATCACGTGGCGCTCTAACTCCTCCTGATTAAGCACGATTTTCATACCTGCACCGCCCAAAACATAAGAAGGACGAACCAAGATTGGGAAACCTAGTTTCTCCGCTACTTCATAAGCTTCGTCGGCGTTGGTAATTACATCAAAGCGTGGATAAGGAATGTTGCTATCGGCTAAAAGTTGGGAAAAACGACCGCGATCCTCGGCTAAATCGAGGGAGTCAAAACTAGTTCCAATGATTTTAATCCCGTAGCGATCCAATTTCTCGGCCAATTTCAACGCCGTCTGTCCACCCAACTGAACAATTACGCCCTCGGGCTTTTCGTGAAGTATAATTTCGTAAATATGCTCCCAGAATACGGGTTCAAAATAGAGTTTATCGGCAGTATCAAAATCGGTAGAAACCGTTTCGGGATTGCAATTGATCATAATCGTTTCGTAGCCACACTCGCGGGCGGCCAGTACTCCGTGAACGCAGCAATAGTCGAATTCGATACCTTGTCCTATTCGGTTTGGACCACTACCCAATACCACCACCTTTTTCTTATCGGTAACGATACTTTCGTTTTCTACAAATCGGTTGCCTTTCGCATCAACCATTTCGCGCTCAAAAGTGGAATAGTAATACGGGGTATAGGCTTCAAATTCCGCAGCACAGGTGTCTACCAATTTGAAAGTCCGCTTAATATTGAGCTCTTGGCGCTTATGAAACACTTCGCTTTCCAAACAATGCAGCATGTGCGCTATCTGGCGATCGGCAAAACCCTTTTGTTTTGCATCGAGGAGAACTTCCTTTGGAATGGTGTCCAGTGCGTAGGATTCAATGACTTCTTGCGTACGAACCAAATCTTCAATTTCGCGCAAAAACCACATATCAATTCTCGTGATATCGTGAATTCTTCGCAATGAAATACCCAGCTGAATGGCATCGTATATAACGAAGATGCGGTTCCAGCTGGCGTAGGTAAGTTTTTCAATAACTTCATCTTGGTCGGTGTAGCCCTTTCCGTCAGCACCTAAGCCGTTGCGCTTAATTTCCAACGACTGGGCGGCTTTGTGTAGTGCTTCTTGAAAACTCCTTCCAATGCCCATTGCTTCCCCTACCGATTTCATTTGGATACCCAATCGACGGTCGGCTCCTTCAAATTTTTCAAAATTCCAACGCGGTATCTTAACGATTACGTAGTCGAGCGTGGGCTCAAAATATGCTGTTGTGTCTTTGGTGATTTGGTTGTTTAGCTCGTCGAGTGTGTAGCCAAGAGCAAGTTTCGAAGCCACCTTAGCAATGGGATAGCCCGTAGCTTTTGAAGCTAAAGCCGATGAGCGAGACACGCGCGGATTGATCTCAATGGCGACAATTTCTTCGTGTTCGTCGGGACTAACTGCAAACTGCACGTTACATCCACCCGCAAAATTTCCAATCGAGCGCATCATTTTCATGGCCATATCACGCATGCGCTGGAACGTACGATCGCTTAAAGTTTGTGCCGGCGCTACGGTAATGGAATCACCAGTGTGAATCCCCATAGGATCGAAGTTCTCAATGGAACAAATGATGATGATGTTGTCATTCTTATCGCGTAACAACTCCAATTCAAACTCCTTCCAGCCCAACAGGGCTTTATCGATCATGACTTCATGAATGGGAGAAACTTCTAGTCCGCGATGCAAGGCTTCGTCGAACTCTTCACGCGTATGAACGAATGTTGCGCCTGAACCTCCAAGGGTAAACGAGGCGCGAATACACAATGGAAATCCGAAGTTTTGAGCAATTTCTTTTCCCTTCAAATACGAGGTTGCCGTTTGTGATGGAGCCATTGGTATTCCAATATCCTCCATAAGCTTGCGGAAAAGCTCGCGATCCTCGGTAATATTAATGGCTTCAATGTCTACACCGATAATCTGCACTCCATACTCCTCCCACAAACCGGCTTTATCGGCTTCAATACATAGATTGAGGGCTGTTTGTCCGCCCATAGTTGGCAGAACAGCATCAATTTTTCGTTCTTTAAGAATATGCTCGAGCGATTCTATTTCCAGAGGCAACAGATATACGTGATCGGCGGTAACCGGATCGGTCATGATGGTTGCCGGATTGGAGTTGATTAGGCTAACTTCAATACCCTCTTCGCGCAATGAACGGGAGGCTTGAGAGCCGGAATAGTCAAATTCACACGCTTGGCCAATTACAATGGGGCCAGATCCTATTATGAGTACTGAACGGATTTCTTGATTCTTAGGCATCGATGCTGGATTTGGAGTTGAGATGGTAAAGATACAAAATGAGTGTCGCTGAAAAACGGGTATAAAAAAAGGTGTTACCTTTAGAGTAACACCTCAGTTTAAATACATTCTATTCTCACAACACAATCTATTGCTTATGAGAACCTTCGTCAGAAACAGTTAGTTTGTGACGACCGCGTGCACGGCGGGAAGCAAGAACGCGACGACCATTAGCGGTAGCCATACGTGTACGGAAACCGTGTTTGTTTTTACGCTTGCGGTTGGAAGGTTGAAAAGTACGCTTCATTGTATCGATTGTTTATGAGCCCGCTTAGGGATTCATGAGTTATAATAGGTTTTCAACTTGTCAGGGAACATTATTTTGCTTGTATACGCATCGCTTTTCTTCAATGCTGAAACATGAAATTGGTGTTCCGTTTTCGGCCTGCAAATATAGAACGACGAATTAGATATGCCAAACTATTTTTTTAAGAAGTTTGCATAAATTTATAGCCCCTAAAATCTGTGCTTGAAAAATGAGTTAGCGAGTGTATCTCGGTAGCAATCTTATCACTAACACCAATACCAACGGGACTAAGGCATAATGCAATGCTTGGGGAAGAAACAACCAGCTCAAAAGCAAGGCGATCAAAACCAGCATATGAAAGCGAGCTACATAATTTTCAAATGCAGAATTTCGTGGAGCAAAAGCCAATAATAACCAAGTTGGCAGGGCCCAGAGTATATTTAGGTTGTTGGCTGTGGCGGAATGATCGGTTGCGAACCAGAGCAGGAGAATGGCTATACCCAGTAAACCGATGACAGCAAATAGTGTGCGGTCAAAAAGCAATGGCAATTTGCGTTTGTAAGCTAAAAAAGCTGTAACGATGAAAAACAACCACAATAGTTGGGCGGGGGTAAACCACTGGAAGCTTGGTGTACGTTGAGGCAAATCCAACAACATTCTACCATCTGCCACCAAAGGTTCGCCATCAAGGGTAGCTCGATCAAAGGCATCTTTCAAGTACTCGGGCAAGAACATTAGATGAAATCCCGAGACCTGTTGATCGGTGGGCATTCCCAAGGCCAGGTCGATGCCGAAGTCGCCCCACGGAACATTAAAGGTATATTCATCGATGCAATCGCGAAAACTTTTATCTACCGGCTCAATGGCCGATTCATGATAATCGAGTCTATCTCCTAACACCTTCTTTAACAGATCGCGGATTCGTGTACTGCAATTGTCGTAGAAAAAATCGTAGCGGTAGGCTCTATTTTCCGGGAGGTAGTTGACTTGCAGAGCCACAAAAAGTTCGTCCAAATCCGCCTGCGACAAATTGAGATCCTGTTCGTAGACGTATCGCTCCTCATAGACATACCCCCTCATAAAATTGGAAAACGTGGAGATACTAAGGATATAATCGAGTTTTCCCCTGGCGAATTTCAAATAAAAATTAGGTGCATCAAAATCAAAAGTGCCATAATTGAAGACAATATCTAGATCGCGAGCGGGGTCTTGAATGCGCAGGGCGCTATGTCCAAATACACTGTACAAATCGTCGCCAGCACCACAAGTCAGCAATGAGGCTTTAGCCTGCGGCGACAATTGTTGAGCTGATGAAAAAAGGCTGCTAATCAATAGCAACACCAAAAAAAGATGGGTTTTTCGTATCATCGTATTTGACTTATTCATAGCGAAGTGCTTCAACAGGATCGAGTCGAGCGGCACGAGCAGCCGGATAATAACCCGAGATAACCGCAGTGATAAAACACAGAAAAAGGCCTAAGCCTACCCATGGCCAAGGCATTATAAAGGCATTGCCAATTTGAAACGACACGACATTGCCTATCGCTACCCCCATCACCACGCCAACTAGTCCGCCAGTGAGTCCGAGCGATATAGCCTCGGTTAAAAACTGCATACGAATTACCGAGGGAGAGGCACCCAAAGCCTTGCGCGTTCCAATTTCTCTAGTTCGTTCGGTCACACTAACCAACATAATATTCATTAGAGCCACCGCTGCACCTAATAATGTGATTAGGCCAATACCGGTAGCGGCAATCGTCACGTAACTCAACTGATCTATGAGTGCGGCGGAAAGATTATCCGAGCGTGTAATAGAAAAATCGTTGGCGTCACCCGGGCGCAGGCGGCGAACAACGCGCATCACGCCTGTTGCCTCCATGATGGATTCCTCCATTTGCTCAGTGGAAGAGGTGCGAATGTTTAGCGCATGTGTGCGTTTCGACGACAAAGGGAATAAAGCCGTTGCGGCGCGCAAAGGAATCATAATTGAACGATCGCCACTAAATCCAAAACTACTCCCTTTGGCCTCCAAAACCCCCACCACTGTGAATGTGTTATTTCGAAGTCGCAGCATTTGACCTACGGGTTGTTCAAACGCAAAGAGTTTTTCAGCAACTTCACTACCAATAATGCATACATTGGCAGAGGCATTAAACTCCGATTCCGTGAAATTTCTACCCACAGCCAATTCAAAACCATTGGTGTAGAGATAATTGAGATCCACAGCCATTACGGTGACATTGGGATTTGTTTTACGCTCCCTATACCCCACCTCCGCCACCGAAGAGGTAATAAATGACATGGACACAACGCCCAAGCCCAATTCTTCCATTTTAGATTTAAACGAAGATGCTTGCAGGTAGTCGATGGGCGAAAAACGAGTTATATTCCTACCCCCTCGACCAATGCGGACCTCTCCCGAGCGGTTTTGTATGGTGTAGGTAGTTGCCCCTAATTGCGTAAAGTTTCCAGCAATGGTTTCTTCAATGGCTGAAGTAGCCGTTAAAATACCCACCAATGCGGTTATCCCAAAAGCAATAATTAGCATCGTAAGCGATGTCCGCAGCGGTTGACTGCGAAGAGAGCCAAAGGAAAGACGAATATTTTCAAGCAGAACTCCGAAGTTCATGTGATACTAGATTGTTGCGAATTTATGGTAAGTTGGCCGGGCTACTCAAATCTCAGTCCGACAAAAGTAAGGCGAATTTATACCGCGAAATGCATTAATTTATTTGTTTTTGTTCGTAACCAAAATATGAAATACTTTTGCCAACGTGTTTCATACGTTTGGTTATAAGTAATCAAATACGAAATTCAACCAACCAGAAAACGCATCAGACCATTTTCAAATCGAGAACCAATGAGTGATTTTGAGCACAACGACCAAGAGGAAATTTTCTCAAACGTGCTGCGTGCAGGCCGACGTACTTACTTTTTCGACGTACGTTCTACCCGCGCAGACGATTATTATTTGACCATTACAGAGAGCAAAAAGTTTTTTAGCGACAATGGCGACTCCTATTTTAAAAAGCACAAAATCTATCTCTACAAAGAGGATTTTGCTGGCTTTATGGAAATGTTAAAAGAGGCTACCGACTTTATCATCAACGAAAAAGGCGAAGAAGTTATTTCGGAACGTCACGATCCCAATTTTCAAAAAGAAACAGCCGAGGACAACATCGCTGATTTTACTAATTTAGATTTTGAAGATATCTAAATTCGGGAACTAACAAACTTTCCGCGTTTACAAACTGTGGAAAAAAATCGCTGAAAAGATAATTTTCAATCCATGAACATCGTACTTTTGTCCATATATAAAGACAGCGAAAATCATGGGTAAAATTATTGCGATAGCCAATCAAAAAGGAGGTGTTGGAAAAACAACGACTTCGGTCAATTTAGCGGCCAGTTTAGGGGTATTAGAAAAGCGCGTACTGATTATTGATGCCGACCCACAAGCCAATGCGACCTCCAACTTGGGAATTGATCCGGATAATGTCACACAAGGTACCTATCAAGTTATTGAACACGAATGTAGGCCCCAAGATGTGATTTTAAAAAGCTCATCGCCAAATGTTGATGTCATTGCGGCCCACGTGGATTTGGTTGCGGTAGAAATCGAGCTGGTAGACAAACCCCAAAGGGAGTATATGCTTAAAAAAGCTGTACAATCTGTCCGCGATGATTACGATTTCATCCTTATTGATTGCGCTCCTTCATTAGGACTTATTACGGTTAACGCCCTTACGGCTGCCGACTCGGTACTTGTACCTATACAATGTGAATATTTTGCCCTTGAAGGTCTGGGAAAACTTTTAAATACCATTCGCAGTATTCAGAATTTACATAATCCTGATTTGGACATTGAGGGCTTACTTCTCACCATGTATGATCAACGACTAAGATTGTCGAATCAAGTGGTAGATGAGGTTCGCACGCACTTCGGCGACATGGTATTTAACACCATGATTCACCGAAATGTACGCGTTAGTGAGGCACCGAGTTTTGGTGAGAGTATCGTAATGTACGACGCCTCATCAAAGGGAGCGATCAACTACCTAAAACTCGCCAAAGAACTTCTCAAACGCAACCGAATAAACGACAAAGTTGCAACTGCTGAAGACGACCAGTAGGGTTAGTCTGGAAGTTAATAGTAATATGTACTGGTTGTAAAAATAACGAATAAGCAAATGGCTCAGAAGCGCGCAGGACTCGGAAAAGGTTTATCAGCACTCCTCAAAGACCCCCAAACACAATCGGCGAAAGACCCTGGAGGGAAAGAGGTGATCTCTGCTACCTCCATGATTGAAGTGCGCGATATTGAACCAAATCCGTACCAGCCGAGAATTCATTTTGCCCGCGAACAACTGGAAGAACTCGCTTCGTCAATCCAACAACTCGGAATTATTCAACCCATTACCGTAAGAAAAATTCCCGGAGGCAAGTTTCAAATCATTTCCGGAGAACGCCGATGGAGAGCATCCAAAATGGCTGGCTTAAACGAAATTCCCGCCTATGTAAGACTCGCTGATGATCAGGGCATGTTGGAAATGGCTCTGGTTGAAAACATTCAACGTGAAGATCTTGACGCAATTGAAACTGCCATAAGTTACAAACGTCTTATTGATGAGTGCAGCTTGACACAAGAAGAAATGAGCGACCGAATTGGCAAAAAGCGCAGTACCGTAACCAATTACCTTCGCCTTCTCAAATTACCACCAATCATTCAAGCGGGTATTCGTGATCGCATGTTGGGAATGGGGCATGCCCGTGCATTGGTGAATTTGGAAAATGATAATCTTCAACTGGAAATCTACAAGCAAATCGTGGCTGAAGATTTATCTGTTCGCCAAGTTGAGGAAATTGTTCGCCTAAAAAAAGAAACTCCCTCAAAAACCAAAAACAGCAAAACAGCCTCGAACCTCCCCGAAGCCCACCAAAAATTGCGTGCTCAACTCGAAAGTTTTTTGGGCAGCAAGGTGCAAATTTCCCGTAGCGTCAACGGTCGAGGCAAAGTAAGCATAAGCTTTAATAGCGATGATGACCTTAGTCGAATCGTGGAAATTCTCAACAAATAAAGTTGTGAATAGGCTTGACGATGTTGGGATGAACAGTCCAATTCCTTGGGGAAAACCGCGGAATTCCATTGTTGATTCAACTCCAAAGCTGCTGTTTACATACAAGTTTATCATTCTCTTTTTTCTTTGCGTTTCAACATTACCGGCAAATGCGCAAACGCCTAAGGATTCTGCTAGCACATCTCTAAAATCAACCTCCGACACGAGTGTTGTCAAAAGACACTCACCCAAGAAAGCGGTTCTCTACTCGCTGGTTATTCCGAGTGCAGGCCAGATTTACAATAAGAAATATTGGAAAACGCCTTTGGTATACGGAGCTCTAGGTAGCACAATTTTCTTTGCCCGTCAAAACCACTTGGAGTATCGGGGCTTTTGGGAAGCATTTTTACAAAGAACCGACACAAATAATCTGGCTCCGGATGCTTATGAAGGTATTTACAACGAAGGTCAGCTTATTAGCTTAATGAATCAGCGACTGCAACAGCGCGATTTCATGATCATTCTTGCCGTCTTGGCCTTCACTTTGCAATTGGTTGATGCTTATGTTGATGCCCATTTATTCGAGTACGACATCTCCGATAATTTAACGATGCAGTGGCGTCCGGAAATACAAATGCAACCTGGGTGGAATACTACTCAGCTGGGCATTCATTCAAGTTTCCGCTTCGGATCTGCAAGCAAGAAGCAAAGACAATTGCAAACAATAAAAAAATTTCAGTAATTTCACCGCACATTTTTCAACTCACCTACGCACATGAATATCGCACTAATTGGTTACGGTAAAATGGGTAAAACCATTGAAAAAATACTCGTTGAACGCAATCACAATATTGTGTATGCTTCCAGCGATTTGCTCACAGGTACACATCAACTCGAGCGGGCAGATGTGGCGATTGAATTTACCAAACCCGAAGCGGCAGTAGACAATATTTTACTCTGTGCAGAGGCAGGCATCCCTGTGGTGTGTGGAACAACCGGCTGGCTTAATCGCTGGGATACAGTTTGTAGAGAAGTTGAAAAGTTTCGCGGCAGCCTATTTTACGCCAGTAATTTCAGTTTAGGAGTAAATTTGTTTTTCGCACTCAATAAGCAACTGGCACAACTGATGGCGCAGCACGAAAACTACCGTGCATCAATGACCGAAATTCACCACATCCACAAAAAAGACGCACCGAGCGGAACGGCCATAACCCTTGCGGAAGGCCTAATAGCGAATCATCCGAAATACTCAAGTTGGAGTTTGGATGAACATTCCGATGCCTTGCACATACAAGACATTCGGGAAGGCGAGGTTCCCGGGACACACACCGTTCGTTATACCTCTGAAAACGATAAAATTGAAATCACACACGAGGCCTTTAGTCGCCAAGGTTTTGCTAAAGGAGCGGTTATTGCCGCCGAATGGCTGCCCGGAAAAAAAGGCGTTTTTGGCATGAATGACTTACTAAACCTCTAATCCGCAATGTAATTTCGGAAAACAAACTCTTATGAATCTACAAGGCTTTCTAGGCTATTTTTTAGTCATCCAAATCAGCAGTTTCCTATTCACCTTTCGTTTTTTTGTTGCGGCCAATCGCAAATGGTGGGAAGCGGCTATCCCCATCTACAAAACCTACATTTTACTTCAACTCATCCAACGCCCTAAGTGGTGGTTGCCGCTTTTCTTAATTCCGGTAATCAATAACGTGATGGCCATCATAGCCGCTTACGAATTGCTCTATCGCTTTGGCTACAAGAAAAATATTCACATATTCCTAACGATCATCACCTTTGGATTGTACATGGGGTATCTGAACCTGACTCAAAAACATGAATTTGGGGAAAAAGACTCTGTCGATATCAAAAAGCGTCTAGGTGAAACCATACCCGCATTGATCTTTGCCGTAGTAGTGGCAAGTGTAATCCGGTTTTTCACCTTTGAAGCTTATACCATCCCTACGCCTTCAATGGAAAAATCGATGATGGTTGGCGATTTTTTATTCGTAAGCAAAATGCACTACGGAACCAGATTGCCTACCACTCCCCTAGCCCTTCCGTTGATGCACGACCGCATACCATTTATAAACGCACCGAGTTTTATCGACTGGTTTCAACTGCCCTATCTAAGACTACCGAAATTTCAGTCTGTGGCGCGCAATGAACCTTTTGTCTTCAACTACCCGATGGATAGTCACATGCCATTAGACAAAAGAATGAATTACGTAAAGCGCTGTGTAGGGATTCCCGGAGACACTCTAGAAATTATCGACCAAGTGCTCTACATCAATGGCGCGCCATCAGAGTTTGATGCCAACACGCGACTACAGTTTACGTACTATGTGCGCACCAACGGACAAGATTTCAGCAAAAAAGTCCTCAAAGAACGCTTCGACATATACTATGGCTCGCTGGAAGAAATGCGTTCTGGCTACAGTTTTTCCGATGTTCAACGCATCAATCAAAGCGAATACCTCATTACTATTGCTGCAGACTTGCTGCCGGCATTTGAAAAACTAAGTAACGTGGAGCGCGTAGTACCACTTAACGTACTGAGTAATTCACTCGACTACCCCGATACACTGCCTCGCTTAGCCATCGAATACATGACGAAGTATCACGCTCCCAGCAATTATATTTTTCCAAATCCACAGGAACATACCGGCAGACTTCCCTTCGCTTGGACCCGAGATAATTACGGTCCGCTCGTGATTCCAGGCAAAGGAGAGACTGTTGAATTGAATCAAGAAAACATCCACATCTACCACCGAATTATTGGTTTTTACGAAGGGAATACGCTAGAATACAGCGAGGATGGTTTCTTTATCATCAATGGCGAACCTGCAAAAAACTACACCTTTAAGCAAGATTACTTCTGGGCGATGGGTGATAACAGACACAACAGTGAAGACAGTCGCTTCTGGGGCTTTGTACCTGAAGACCACGTGCTGGGCAAGCCCGTTTTTGTTTGGATGAGCTACGATAAATTCCAAGAGAGCTTTCTTAAGAGAATACGCACCGAGCGCGTTTTTACTTTAGTCAACTCAAAAGACGAACCACGCTCGTACTTTATCCATTTTCTGGTCGTTGCAATCCTATTATACGGAGGAAACAAACTCTACCAGAAAAAGAAAGCCCAGGCATAATGACCAATGCTTTGTCGTTCCCTCTAGGGTATATGGCGCCTGTGGAATGGTACGCCATGTTCCTAGCGCGTCCGGGAGCGACTATTCAAACCCACGAAACCCTTCCTCGGCAAAGCATCCACACACGCTGCCGAATCGACGGGCCCCAAAACACCATATTACTGAGTGTTCCGGTGAATGATAAAGGTCGGGTAAAAATGAATGAGGCGAGCATCAGCTATAAAACGCGCTGGGTGGAAGAACATTTACACGCTTTAAAATCAACCTACAACAACGCCCCGTACTTTGAATTTTTAGAACCCGATCTCGAA
>REDE01000005.1 GCA_007693635.1 Flavobacteriales bacterium
CTGGTTACCTTACAATGATTTTTTGGTGCAGTACTCCCTTGTTTTGCATGTGGAGGTGAAGAATGTAAATCCCCCCTTTGGCGTGGGGCAGAACAACCGGTAGGAGGGTTTGTTCCGGTAACTGATTACGCTGAAAAACCGTACGTCCTAAGGCGTCGGTGATACTCAGTGCGCTTACCCCCAGAGGCAGTTCGATATGAAAAGAACCGGCATTGGGGTTGGGATAGATGCTGGTGATCAGTGCTTTACTGGGTTCAAGATTGATGCTGAGGAAAGCCAGTGAATCGCACATTTGATTATTGGACGGGATGGTGTCGAGGGGGTGAAATACGCTTACGCAAAGTGGAAGGTTTGCGTAATTCATGGGATTGCTAATGTCCCAAGTAGAAGTTGCGGTGAGGTTGTATGTCCGATTTTGATTGGGAACGAGGGAGTCGGTGACGTTCATTAAGACTGGCGTGGAGTTGTTGAAAATCACACTCACATCAAATCCGTGGGCCGTTTGGGTGCCGAAATTGGTTATTTCTGCAAATATTTCCATCTCCATTGCCGGCGTATCGATGACAAAATACAAGTCGGTAACGGCGAGGTCTACGTAGGTGTTTTGAGTGGTGGTGCTTTGATAGACTTCAATTTCGTCGAAGCCCGGATTGTGGTTTCCGGCGGTTGTTTGAAAATTTGCGATTCGGAGTTTCGTAGATTGAACGGGGGTAAACGTCAGGGCGTAGGAGTCGCCAAAGGATCCTTGACCGTTGAAGTTGGTGATGTTTGTCCATCCCACACCATTCCAATATTGAAGGGTAGCGGTTCCGTTAAAGACCACCGCGTTGCCGGCTGGAGGTTGGAAGTTTGTCCCCACGTTATACACCACCACGCAGTCCATCCATTGTGCGGAAGTCCATTCGTATTCGATAAATGAGGGACTGGGGAAGGAGGCTTCGGTGCCCACCCATCCGAAGAAGGATCCGTTGAATATTCCGTCGTTCCAATTTGCCGGACCGAAATTTCCACTTGAGCTCGCCGAGGCGGAGGCTGTTGCGCTGAGCGCGAGGTTTTGCCCGATGGATAATGCGGGAGTTAAAATGAGAAGGAGTAGATATTTTTTCATGGGTTTTTGGTTTTTAGGGTGTTTGGTGGTTCAAAGATAAGGGGAATTTATAAGAAAACAATAAGTCCTTACTTTTTTAAATTCGACTATTGAAAAGGAAAAGAAATTATTGCATGTCTGTTTTTCGGCAATATGTATTAATTTTATCGACAAATTTTTTTTATGGGAAGAAATAAATTGGCGGTGGTGAGGTATAAGACTTTGGATGCGTGTTTTTCCAATCCTTATAAACACTATTTTTTTTCGGATTTAATGGATGAAGTAAATAAAGCTTTGATTGAAGAGGGATATCAAAGCGGAGTGTCAGAGCGACAGCTTTACGACGACATAAAGTTTATGCAAAGTGAAAACGGCTGGGAAATAGAGCTTTTGGATTCACCGCGTATCGGGCGAAAAAAATATTATCGCTATAAAGATGTAAGTTATTCAATTTCGGATTCGCCTTTGGGTGCGAGGAGGGAAAATGTATTGAAAGAAGCTATTTCAATAATGAATGAAATTTCCGGATTGCCAGGCTTTCATTGGTTAAATGAAGCCATGATTAGATTGAGATCTATGAATGACGATGGACAGGAATCAATTATTTCATTTTCATATAATCCGTATTTAAAAGGCTTAGCGTTTTTCTCGGTGCTATACGATGCTATTAAAAACAAAAAAGCACTTCGGATTACTTACAGGCCTTACACGCACGATAATCCTAGTAGATTCCTTGTTCACCCCTATTACTTAAAGCAGTATAATGATCGTTGGTTTCTTTTTGGTTTTAATTCATCGGTAGGAGAAATATCAAATATGGCCTTGGATAGAATTGAGAAAGTTAAACATAGCGATAATGTCTATTTGCAAAATACGTTCATTGATTTTAATGAGTATTTTGATGATAATGTTGGGGTTACAGTTAAGGAAAATGATCCAATAGCTCGTGTTGTTTTAAAAGTTAAAAACATCAAATTACCATACTTTATCTCAAAGCCAATACACGGTAGTCAACGGATTATTGAAAGGGGTGAGGACTATTCTAAGATTGAACTTAGTGTCCGTATTAATTATGAGTTAGAGGCCTTATTGCTTAGTCACGGCGATGCTCTTATTGTAGAGACTCCTGCAGAATTGCGAGAAAAAATAAGGGGTATTTTACAGCAGATTTTAGCTACTTATCAATAAGTGGTATTTTTATATTAAACTGAAGTTTGACTGCAGTTTTTGAGATTTTTTTTGCAAGATATCAAACTCATAAAAATTGTGATGTAAATTTGGGGATTAACAAAGAACCATCAAAAATGCCAACAACTAAACTACTCGAGGTTACATTTTCTTTGCCATTGAAACCTTATGAGGTTCCAGCTTTTAGAGGTGCTATTATTGAATTGGTAGGGCGTGAAAATGTTGCTTTCCATAACCATATTGGAGAAGACAAATTCGTATATAAATATCCTCTTATTCAATACAAAGCCAACAGAGGAAAAGCTCACATTGTTTGTTTGAATGAGGGAGTAGAGGAGTTATATGCTCTTTTTTCAAAAAAAAATCACATTATACGGATAGGAGAGAATTCGTCGCGACTGAACATAGATAATATCAATGTTTCCAGTCCATTTATTCAGGCATGGGACAAAAACTTTCTTTATAGTGTTTCTAACTGGCTGCCTTTGAGCGGTGAAAATTTCAAAAAATATATAAATACTGAAAGCCTCAGTGAAAAAATTCGTATGCTCGAGAAAATATTCATTGGGCATGTACTGAGCTTTGCTAAAGGTATTGATTGGAATATTGACAAAGAAATTAAAGTCAGTATTCATGAGATCAAGAGGGAAAAGATCATAACCTACAAAAAGGTAAAATTGAAAGCCTTTGACGTGATCATCTCATCAAATATATATTTTCCTAATCTTATTGGCTTGGGAAAAGGTACTAGCACTGGTTTTGGCGTGGTAAAACACACAAGGAAGCCTGGAAATTTCAATGAATAAAAACTCACATATTTAAATGATTAATAATGACTAAAAGTGAAATCTACTTAGCTGCGCTTTTACATGATATAGGTAAGTTTTGGCAACGAGCTGATGCTAATGGCTATGAATCATCTTC
>REDE01000004.1 GCA_007693635.1 Flavobacteriales bacterium
ATTTTGCCGGAGGAGGGAGAGATTAGGCGGGTGAAGGTGGTGAAGCAATGAGGGGTGTGAGGGAGAGAGGAGGTGAGGAGGTGAGGGAGTGTGTGAGGAAGTAATTGAAACGATTAATAGAACTTTGAGAAAACAGAGGTCAAAAACTTTAATCCAAATATAGAAATGAGGTGTAGCACTATTTCGTTTTTAATTGTGTTGTTATTTGCAGGTACGACGGGATTTGCACAGATTGAAAAGCATTCGTTTGGGGCGGGGGTGGTTAATGGTTTTATGTATTACCCCTCTCAAATCGAAATATTTCCCGATAATCAACAAATGGAAAAACCTGCCATTATTCCGTATGTATTTGGATTTCAGGGCAGTCATCTTAAATCAACTAAAAATTGGTTAGCCTGGCGAACCAATGTCGCTTTTATGGGGACGTCAAGATATGAAAATTATCCTGAATCGTTTGATGGAAAGCGGGTGAGGTTAAGCGATAGAGATTTTATTGCAGAAATTGGGTTTGGCCCCATGTTTACCTTTCAAAAGGAGGATTATGGAATTTATTTGGGTGGAACCTTGGATTTAATGTTTATGGCAAGCCACCGAAAAGGGATAACCCAACCCTGGGTTGACAATTGGAGTTTTATGGAAATCCCTTTCCCAACGGTGTCAGCGTATTTGGGTTACTGGCAACGAGTGGGTAATGTCAATAGTCCATTGTTTCTGGAAATTGCATTAATGCGCCGTCACATCCCGGCAATATTTACCCTTTTTATGGAAGGACGTGGTCCTTTTTTTTATCATCTTACTCTTGGCTTCCGATACGAAATAAGAGATTAATTAATAAATAAACATGAATAAAGCCTTTTACGCTCTATTTTTCATAGTGGTTTGCCCTGTTTTGCTTGTAGCACAAAAAAATTATAAAACACCCGAATATTCTTGGGGTTTGGAGTTAAACTGGTCGGCGAGTAATCTGATGGATCTTAAAGGTACTAACTCCAATGTTTTTAATCCAAAAATGCGTACAGGTTTTGGTGGTTCAATTGTTGTTCCATTCCAATATGCACCAAAGAAATCATTTTTTGGTTTTCAATCTGGTTTAGGGTTTTTTATGTGGGGTACTACGTATAGAAATTGGCATATTAAAATAGAAAAAGAAAGCTTGTACTCCATTGGCATCCCAATGGCAGTCCAATTTAAAGTGAGTAAATCTTTTTGGCTGGAAAGTGGTTTTCAAGCAAATTTTGCGGTTTATAACACACTTCGCCATGCAGGCATTTCAGGTAAACTCCCGCTGGTTGAGCTGCAATATCTTCTTGGGTTTCGTTATCATATTTTTAAATCGTTGGCAATTAAAGCCCGTCTTCATGTCGGTCTTACTCCAGCATATCAAATTATAATGATTAATCCCCCATATTCTCAGGAAGATATTCACAATCAATATCGTTTTGGGGTTTTTGAATTGGGTATGAGCTACCTCTTTCCGTTGAAGAAATAAGTGCTTTTGCTATGCGAGTGTGATGATTTCACACACAGGTTATACTTTATAGACAGACACTAAATAGAGCTTGTCCATAAAGTGCAGGTGGCTAGGCTAGAAAGTTCGAGAGCGAGGCTTGCGACCCCGATAGCTATCGGGGGAATATCTAGGAGTTTACTAAAATAAATGATTGGATTTTCAACTGAGCATAACGTAGCTATCGGACTTTATAGACAGCCACTATTTAATGCTCTGACTTAAAAACTCGCCCACTGCATATAGCGGAATATTAATCAGCCAGGATTCATTGCGGTAGTGGGACATGGAAAAGCGGAAACAAGTGTCGGGGTTGTATTTGTCGCGAAACACTTTTAAGCTTTTTGATTGCAGATTTTCTTCGGCTTTGACCTCGATGGGGATTATTTGGTTTTGGTATTCGATTAGGAAGTCAAGCTCCGCCGATGCTTTAGATGTCCAATAGTGGATGTTGTTGTTTTTGTGAAGAAGCTCTTGCATTACGAATTGCTCTGTAAGTGCGCCTTTAAATTCGGTAAAGAGTCTATGTTTTTCAATAACTGTTTGTGCATTGAGATTGCTAAGTGCTGACAGCAATCCTACATCCAGCATGTATAATTTGAAATACGCGGCTTCTTCGTAGGCTTTTAGTGGAACGTTGGCCTTAACAACATGTGTGACTCTGTGAGCCAGACCGCTATCTATAAGCCATTGTATGGCCAATTCATAATCTTTTGCCCGCGCACCACTTCGCAACTGACCATAGATGAACTTTTTATTATCCTTTGCTAATTGTGACGGAATACTATTCCATACCATACGAATTCTGGGAACTTCACGGATGGGTGCATGCTTTGAAAAATCTTGTTCATACGCGTTGAGAATATCGGATTGAATCTGCTTTACACGTTTGAAGTCTCGATTTAACGCAAATTCTTCAACGACTTCGGGCATTCCACCCACAAGGTAATACCAGCGTAAGTGTGTTGAAAGTACTTCGGAAAACCGCTTTATCATGCTCCAGTTACTCGATTTTAGCAAGTCATTAAGCGGATGTTGGTTTAAGGCGTTTAGAAACTCCCCAAAACTAAGTGGATACAAATTCAGAAACTCTACCTTCCCCGTTGGGAATGATGTTTCGGCGTGTAATGCTACACCCAACAAAGAACCCGCAGTCATTACGTGATATTCCGGTGCGTCTTCGTAAAAGTATTTTAGACTTGTCAATGCTTGTGGCACGGCCTGAATCTCATCGATTATAATTAGAGTTTTATCGGGAGTGGGCTTAATTCCTGTAATAACCTGAAAGCCCAGCAAGATGTCTTCTACTTTGACTCCTTGAGAAAAAAGCTCATGTAATGAGGGCGTCCGTTCGCAGTTTATATACAATACCTGCTCATATTCTGCTTTGCCAAACGCCTTCATCAGCCAAGTTTTTCCAACTTGTCTAGCCCCCCGAATAACCAATGGCTTGCGTTTCTCCTTTTTCTTCCACTCAATCAGTTTATTATACGCGTGACGTTGCATTTTTTATTTGCAAATATACATTTTATCAAACGACTTTCCGCTCTTTTTCACATTTTATCGAACGACTTTTTGTATGATTGCTCCATTTTTATGAACGACTTTGGATTACAGGCGCCAGACAGTTGGGATGATTGTTTTGCGCAAAACCGTTCAGCACTACTCATTACTTTGTCATAGTCAAGGTC
>REDE01000145.1 GCA_007693635.1 Flavobacteriales bacterium
AGGACCATTTCCCGAATAGTTAGTAATATTTCCAATGGGAATTCTACAGCAAACGAAAACGTAGCCAAATGTATAATCTGCGCATAGGCCAGGGAGATCTACCGTACCCTGGAGAAAATGTTCAATTACCGGTGTGAATTGCTGGTTATTGTTTGGATCAATACACTCTGTCTGGTTAGGTACAGGCTGCCCTTGAGCGGGCGTTCCCGGCTTTACAGACAAGGGTACATTTTGATTGGGAAAACACGAGGAGCGAACACATAAAGCGCCACCAGTAATCACATCAAAGGGAGTCCACCGAGTGGTGCGATGCAACACAACATTAACTCGATAGCGGTGCGGAAACTGTGTAGTGCCAATGTACTCATAAGTAACTTCACCGCCAATGAGGTGTGCTGCGTTTAGATCACTAGAGAATCCCAATAAAAGACCCAAAAACAAGGGTAAAACAAAGTTATAAAATCTTTTCATGGCTCAAATTTGATTATAATTTTCAAAAGTATTAAGTAAATACAACTCCCATTTCCAATTTCAAAGATATATAATATTTTTTCATTCAAGCCAATCAAAAATTTTATCGTAGCATATTTGTTAGTGAACTACCACGATAGACTATTTAACAAAAAGCCCTTGAATTTTTTCAAGGGCTTTTAAATATTAAGTTGTAGAAAACTATCTACTTCCGCTAAAGATTTGTAGACTCCCAGTCTCTTCGACATCTGGTAGACCTAGTACGCTACCACGTAGTCGGATAATGTAGAAATACGTTCCGTCAGAAACCATCTGACCAGTTCTCATATCGCGACCATCCCAAGAGTTATCGCGGTGGAAGCGATCGTTTTGGTAGACAACGTTACCCCATCGGTTGGTAAAGACCACTTCAGCTGAGCGGAAGCCCTCGATACCTTTAATGGTGAACAAATCATTTTTACCATCGCCATTAGGTGTGAAGACATTGGGGATATTTAAATCCTCAACAGCCCAATCATTTGGGGGTGGCACAATTGGCACATTGGGAACCGTTAGATAAATATAGTTTGAACTTGAGGTATAGTCAATACCGGTGAAGTTCGGGTTTTTCGCATCAATACGCAGGGCAAAATCATCACCCTGGCGATCAGCGATTGTCAGATAATCAAAGCCCATGACATTAGCCTGAGTAGGATTACCTGGCTGCGCCACCGGAGACCAAGTACCTGTAGAGTCAATATCCCAGATCATCAAGGTATATTCCGGATCTTGCCAGCCGTCGTATTCGGTCCACTCTATATTCCAAGTGGTACCAGTACCATAGCCCGGACCTTTTTCCAGAAGAATGGATGTAATATCACGAGTAAAGTGGAAGAAGTTACCACTAATTTCCATTTGAATTTGGTATCTGTAATTCTGACGATTCACGTCGTCATTATCTACCGAAAAGTCAATCCAGTTATCTTGGAAACCCGCATTAGATCCTCTGCGGTCACCCACTCGGTTAAAAGTCGCACCATTATCATCCGAGCGGAAGAAGTACCAACCACTAACCGCAAAACGAGGAAAAGTAGTGGTGTCGGGCTCCCAGAAAATCTGGATATGGTCGTTGTTCACAACACTCACATTAGTAATATCGTATTCCGGATCCGGACAATTATTTACGCGTATTACCAGCAAGAAGAATTCATCCATTTCAAAACCACAAGAGTTAAGAAGCGTATTGCCATCGAGCCCTTCCTTAATGTACATATAGTAATCACCCTCTCGAGCCATGGGCTGGAGCAAATGCAGGTCAACCCTTCGTGTCTCCAATGCGGCATTACAATCAGGCGTAACACTCGTTATGGGAATTAGGTTGGAATCCGGGTCAATCAATCGAAACTCACTTCCTGAAGGCGTAATTGATGGGCACTGTACAAAAGTGGCAAAGTGCATCGTTATAATTGAGTCGAAGCAGGGATAATTAATGATAGGCAGGTTCATCGACCAACCCGTAGAAGAGTTCGGATCTTGAACCGAATCTGCATTCGGATGTGGATAATTATTCCCAACCACTCCCAAAGCAGAGGTGCTAATAAGGCCCTGCGTGACTGTTGGATGATTGATATCGAAAGTTGGCCCGTTCTGAACAGAGGTCAAACAATTATCTACGAGGTTGATAAGCATCTCACGCATGACCATTCCGACCTCAAAATAGAAGCCTCCGGAGGAGTGTAGACGGAGCTCTTTAACCACTACAACAACAATATAATTACCAGCTACGGCACCAGTAGTAAACTCAATTATACCGTTTGACCGCACAATCATTGAAGTGCCCGGCGCAATATTTAAAGGCTGCAGACGAGTATACGGAGCCTGAAAAATCATGTTTTGTCCAGCAACACAAGCTCCAGTTGAATTCATCGCTACTCCTAAATCATACTGGATAGAATCATTATCTGGCTCAAAAGCACCTTGACTCCAATTGAAAAAATTATTCAGACAAAAAGACTTTCCTGGAGGCGCTAAAAAAGAAGCTGAGGTATTTTCACCCTGCGTATTGTTCAACTTCGCTTCTAAATAATTACTAGAACCTGACGGACCAAAACCACTGTAATTTGTAATGTTTCCAATAGCAATACGACAACAAGGGAAAACATAACCAAAAGTAAAATCGGCGCAAGGTCCAGGCAAGTCGACCGTACCTTCGAGAAAGTGCTCAATTAAAGGAGTGAAATTGGCATTGTTGTTATCAATACATTCTGCTTGATTGGGAACAGGCTGTCCTTGCGGATTGGCCCCAGGACTAACCGACAAGGAGACGTTTTGATTTGGAAAGCAGGAGGAACGAACACAAACATTTCCTGTAGTTGGTCCACCGACCATTGTATATCGTGTTGTGCGATGCAAGACAACATAAACCTTATATCGAAAAGGATGCTGAGTCGTACCAATGTATTCGTACGTAATCTCACCCCCAATTAAGTGACTTGCTTTTGTCTCATGAAGCGAAGTAGCTAAAAACACTATAAAAATAGAGGCTACTCGAAATACATGCTTAAAAATTTTCATAACCATTGTTTTTCATTTCGTGATAATTCAACCCAAAATTTTGAATCAAACTTTCGAGATTCAAAAATACAATTAAATATAGACCTGCCAAACTTCTTAAAAATAAAACATCAAATAAACTTAGTTAACGATATGAATTTCCATTTTATCGATTTTAATCCACTATATTTTTTTTGAGTAAACCATAAATTTTCTTGCTCACAGCAATCAAAGCCAATTACAAAATGAGCAATCGTCGAATGCCATTCAATTCGTATTTTAGCCGCTTTGAAAGAGATACACATCAAGATATTGACTTTATGAATGCATTTGAAAAACTCGAACAGATAAAAAAAGAGGCTCTCAAAGGTGGTGGTGATCAACGCATTGAAGCACAACACGCCAAAGGAAAACTAACTGCTCGTGAGCGTATTGACCTCCTGCTCGACAAAGGGAGTTTTAACGAAATGGGCATGCTAGTTAAGCACCGCTCAAAAAATTTCGGCCTCGACAAACAAGTTTTTTACGGGGACGGTGTAGTTACTGGCTACGGAAATATTCACGGAAGATTGGTCTATGTCTTTGCTCAGGATTTCACAGTACTAGGTGGATCTTTGGCTGAGGCACATGCAGAAAAAATATGTAAAATCATGGATCTTGCCATGAAAGTTGGCGCGCCCGTTATCGGTTTAAATGACTCTGGAGGCGCACGAATTCAAGAAGGTGTTGTCTCTCTTGGAGGCTATGCGGATATTTTCTATCGCAATACGCAGGCCTCAGGCGTTATACCACAAATCAGCGCGATTATGGGACCCTGTGCGGGTGGCGCGGTGTACTCGCCCGCCTTAACAGACTTTATTATGATGGTGGAAAACACTTCATATATGTTTGTCACGGGACCAAACGTCGTAAAGACAGTCACACATGAAGAGGTGACTTCTGAAGATTTAGGAGGCGCCTCTGTACACAGCTCGAAATCTGGGGTATCGCATTTTTCTTATCCTCACGAAATCGCCTGTATTGAAGGAATTCGCAGACTCTTATCTTATGTCCCCCAAAATTGCGAGGAAAATGCCCCACAATTGCCATACGAGGCACCGGCTTCAGAAAAACGTCCGGTGCTCGATTCGATCGTTCCAGAAAGTGCTAATCAGCCCTACGACATAAGAGAGGTAATTGCCGAAGTTGCCGACTCCGATAGCTTCCACGAAGTACATAAAGACTTTGCGGAAAACATCGTCGTTGGATTTGCTCGCTTGGCGGGAAAAAGTATAGGAATTGTAGCAAATCAACCCGGATTTATGGCGGGTGTTCTCGACATTAAAGCTTCACAAAAAGGAGCGCGTTTCGTTCGCTTCTGCGACGCGTTTAATATTCCACTTCTGGTATTTGAAGATGTACCGGGATTTCTCCCAGGAACCGACCAAGAGTGGAATGCTATTATTACGAACGGCGCCAAACTACTTTACGCGTTCAGCGAAGCAACTGTCCCGCGCATTACCGTAATTACGCGTAAAGCCTATGGTGGCGCCTACGACGTAATGAACTCCAAGCATATTGGAGCCGACATGAACTTTGCGTGGCCAACCGCCGAAATTGCCGTTATGGGATCAAAAGGCGCTGCGGAAATTATTTTCCGAAAAGAAATTGCCGAGGCTCAAGATCCAGTAGCTAAGCTTGCGGAAAAAGACCAAGAGTACGCCGATCTATTTGCAAACCCTTATCGCGCAGCCGCCCGTGGATATGTAGACGACGTGATTCTCCCTTCGGAAACCCGTGCGATTCTTATAAGAGCATTTGCTTCATTGGAAAATAAGGTGGTTAACTTACCTAAAAAGAAACACGGCAACATTCCCCTCTAACTGCCATTAACAGCTCAAAAAGACGTTTTCTTTTTGAGCTGTTATTTTTTAAACGATTTCCGACAATACATCCAAACTGACGGGTGTTCGGAAAGAATCAATATGCAATCGAAAAAACCGAATTAAAGACTGTATCGCTTCTCGTTTTGTATTGACGTTCCAATTCTCAGGTGGGCTACTTGGACATTCTTGTTCGTTACTGAACCAAGAAAAAACTTGAGCCTGGTCTACATTTAAATAATGGGGATGCATTGGCTGATTCAACGTGTATTGACCTTCCACCAAATCAAAAAAACCAATTTCCGAGTAAGGCGATTTACCGGGCGAGAAACCTAAATAATGAGTCGTTCGTAAAAGCACCCATATATGAAAGTACGAAAAACCAGCTTGCCGAACACTTAAGTCGCGAACCACGTATTCCAAAAAATAATAAAACTCGGGCTGTGCCCCCTCCTCTTTCAGGACTTGTGACCATATATCGGCGAGAAAAAAGGCAACCGCAGTATTTGCGGGTCGAGAATGAAATGCATCTGAATTAAAAGCGGATCGGGCTTCACTCACCGAATAAAAGTCGCCATTCTTTTTAAGCACCGCCTCCAGCATCGATAAAGGGCGCACCAAGGAAATAGGCAGTGAACTCCGCTTACTTCGAGCATTTCTCACCAATATAGGAACCCTTCCTAAACGTTCGGCAAAGACGTGTAACACCAAACCTTGTTCGCCAAAAGGGTATTTTCGCAGGATAATAAACGATGATTTCTCTATCATCAACGAACAATCAAAATTTTTACTACCGCAGTTTGAAATCCATCCCTATCATTCAAAAAAGCTGTATAAACACCAGTGGCCACTGGCTCTCCAAAAAATCCACGACCGTCCCAAATAGCCTGACCTCCCTCAGCGGTAGTCTCAAAAACTAGATTGCCACTCAAATCCGTGATTTTGACTTGCGCGTCGGTAACCAAATTACGGATGTAAATCGGCCCTTGATAATCGGGGCGAACCGGATTGGGATAGGCAAATGGCTCGTCGAAAAAATCGAGTCCTTGAGTCGCCGCTCCACGATACGAAGTAATCCCACCGGGAGTTGCGAAAAAAACCTCACCAGAAAGCGGGTCCACATCGATATCAAAAATGGTACTAGACGGCAATGGTGAATTGTTTTGATTAAACGCATAAATCTCTTCGCGCCCATCCGAGGAAGTATAAAATGCACCACGAAAACTCGTTCCAAACCATTTATTATTTGCCCCGTCGACTTTTACACAAGTAACATTTTCCTGCGACAGTAAAGCTTGAACAACACCATCTTCTTCAAAAGTTATTCGAACGGCATCAAAATTTTCACCCGATTGGAAAATATTCCCAGGATTGAAGATCACGGCGACCCCTGCGCCGGTTCCAAGCCAAATAGATCCGTTACGATCTTCATCAAAATCATTGACAATATTAGAAGGTAAATTTCCTTGTCCTTCAGTTTGCGTAATTCTAGCAATTTGCAAACCACCTGTTTCGTTCTCCTGCACCACAATAACGCCTCCAGTTCTCAATTGCACCCATATCTGATCGCGCGAAGTAACCATTAAGCGCTGAACTATCGTCGTGGTTGTTACCGCACTTCCGAGTGAAAAAGTCTGCCAACTCCCATCAGGTCGACGCACACTAAGCGGATTGTCATTTTGCGAAGTAACTACCCACAAATTTCCCTTGGAGTCCCAATCCATCCAGCCGGCACGAATAGTACTTCCCGTATTATTTACTCGAGACAAACCGTGCGAGGCGCTATTCGCCGCGTTATACTCGTTGACCAATTGTCCATCGATGTATTCCAACAAGCCTCCCCCCCAAGAAGAAGCGACAATATGATTGGAATTTTCAGGATTCGACCTAACCGCAACAATGTCATTGATGTTGTTCAAGCGGTCGGGATGTATTCTATCCCATACAAAATCTTCATAGGTAAAAATTCCGGATCGATCAAACTGCTCGGTGAAAGTTGAAGAAAGCGCGGCCGTAGCAACATATAGCCGCTTTCCATTGTGGAAAAGACTGTACGCACGAGAGTTTATCGGACCATCCGGGAGATAATTCAAAAAAGCGTCTAATGGATTCATTTCGTACAGCCCTTCAAACAGAGAAGCTATCCATAAACGATTGCGCTCGGTATCGCGCACCGAACGAATAGGATGGAATTCAGGTCGACTTAAATTATCTTGCGTAAGGTTGTAAATCATCCCAAAATTGGAATTAAATGCTCTTACACCAAAACTATGCACCCCGATGAGCAAATCCTCGGAAGTTCGCAAATCGGTGTAGGTCTGCGGCACAAATTCGTCGAAATGCGTCCAAACTGTATCGTTCAACCAAAATATAGAATCAAGACTACCGTCGATGCGTTGACAGATAAAGGCTTTGGAATTAAACACTGTAACCAACGGGATATCGTTCTGCGAAAATCTAGGAACCCTTGTCCAACTTTGAAAGAAGGCCAGCGGACTATTTAGGCGAGCCCGGTATAACCCATCTACCGTACCGGCATAAATAAAGCCATTGTCGCGATCAATTGCCGTTTGGTACACCTCCAATTGACTCCCAAAAGGCCCAATAATGTATGTTTCTCTTACCAGCTGCTCGCGCAAATCGATAACTACAATACCAAAAGCCATCGACACGTACAGCAAATCGCCATCAACACGTAGATGATTCATTCGTCGATTGCCCAAAAACAAAGTTGAGCGAGAAATATCAGAAATATTGGTGATACGCCCATTGCGGAATAAGTCGATATTTCCATTTGAATAACCTATAACAACCTGCTTTTTTGCAGCGTATACATCCAAGGCTACAATATCCACATCACTCAATCCGCTCTGCTTACCAATGCGTTCAATCTCACCAGTAGCTTTGTCGTAAATCATCATAGCTTGCGAGGTCGCGCCAAATACCAAGTCGCCGATTTGGGCAACATCACGCAGATGATTAAACGAAACATGCTCTGTCCATTGACCCTGAGGACGAGATTGTCCGAACGAAGCCAAGGTCAAACAAAAAAGCAAAAAAGTCAGGAAAGAGGATATATATCTCATAGGCCAAAAATACATGTTAATGTAAACGCCAACCAAAAAATTAAATTGTGCATTTTCACGGCAAATTATTCCAGACCTTTATACCAATCGGGGGCTATTAGTTCATCATCGAGCATATGTATTGCTATTTGCTCCAATACCTCAGGCTTATAAGACAACCGGGGCATCAAACCAAATTGCTTAACAGCATCGTCCAGTAGCGCCTTATTTGCTTCAGGATGTAATACAAAATCAACAATTGCTGCGACAAAAGAATCTCTATCACCATATGCACTTAAATACACATCGCGAATTTGAATCAAGGGTGGAGCAATACGCGCTTTTTGACCAGCTGTGGGATTATGACAGTTCAAACAGTATTTTTTAGCAAGCACTTCCCCTTCACTTTTAAGACCAGCTTCTTGGACTGTCTGATTGCACGACCAAGCAACCATAAAAACCACTAAAAAAAACATTCCTATTGCGTACTTTTGCATACTTAATTATTTTTGAATGATTGTTTGTCCACGGCAAATGTAACTTCAAAATTTTATCGCTTGATAAACATTCAACTTGGGATTTAAACAATCCACATTCGGATGCGTTCAAACATTATAAAAATAAAAATTGTCCAATTGGTCAGTTTTTCTATCTTTGCACTAGATTTAATCTAAATAAAAATGATTCAGGTAAGCGAAAGTGCGCGGCGCAAAATCACCAACCTTCTCGAAGAAGAGGGTTTAGGTTCGGAAGCGTGTCTGCGCGTGCAAGTCACCAGCGGCGGATGCTCTGGTTTATCATACAAGATGGATTTTGTTGCGGGTCCTCAGGCCGAAGACAAAATATTTTCCGACAACGGCGTAACCATCGCTGTTGAAAAAAGGAGTTTACTGTATTTAGCCGGAACCACCCTAGAGTATTCTGGAGGTTTGAACGGAAAAGGTTTTTCCTTCAATAATCCCAATGCTGCTCGCACCTGCGGTTGTGGTGAAAGTTTCGCAATTTAATTACGTCAATTTTGACAAAAAAACAGAGCTATGGATATCCTAGAAAAAGTTACCAATTCCGATTATAAATACGGATTTTATACGAATATTGAGTCGGATAAAGCTCCCGTAGGGCTCAATGAGGATATTATTCGATTTATATCTGCCAAAAAAGAAGAGCCCGAATGGATGCTGGAGTGGCGTCTCGATGCTTTCCGCAACTGGCTTAAAATGACAGAGCCAGAGTGGGCACATGTAAAATATACAAAGCCCAACTATCAAGACATTTGCTACTATTCAGCGCCTAAGCCAAAGAAGACTATAGACAGTTTGGATGAAGTTGATCCAGAGTTGTTAAAGACCTTTGAGAAGCTTGGCATTTCCATCGACGAGCAGAAGCGACTTTCTGGAGTAGCTGTTGACATCGTTGTGGATAGCGTATCGGTAAAAACCACATTCCGTGAAAAATTGGCCGAGATGGGGATTATTTTTTGCTCGATTAGTGATGCGGTACGTGAGTATCCCGAGCTGGTAAAAAAATACTTAGGCACTGTAGTTCCCAAAAGCGACAACTTCTTCGCCGCCTTAAATTCAGCTGTATTTACTGATGGATCGTTCTGTTATATTCCCAAAGGGGTAAGATGTCCAATGGAGTTATCCACCTATTTCCGCATCAACGAATCGGGAACTGGCCAGTTCGAGCGCACGCTAGTAATCGCCGATGAAGGAAGTTACGTTTCATACTTAGAAGGATGTACAGCACCAATGCGCGATGAGAATCAATTACACGCCGCTGTAGTTGAGCTCGTTGCCTTAGACAATGCCGAGATTAAATATTCCACTGTACAAAACTGGTATCCAGGAGATAAAGAAGGGAAAGGAGGCGTTTTCAATTTCGTAACCAAACGAGGAATCTGCGAACGCAACGCCAAAATATCATGGACCCAAGTAGAAACGGGATCGGCTGTGACCTGGAAGTATCCTTCATGTATTTTAAAAGGTGATAACAGCATTGGTGAATTTTACAGTGTGGCGGTTACCAATAACTACCAGCAAGCCGACACCGGAACCAAGATGATTCACCTAGGAAGAAATACCAAAAGCACCATCATCTCGAAAGGAATCTGTGCTGGAAAATCCGAGGGTTCATACCGAGGGTTGGTTAAAATTGGCCCACGCGCTCAAAATGCTCGAAACTTCTCCCAGTGTGATTCACTTCTCATGGGTGATGCCTGCGGGAGTCATACCTTTCCGTACATCGAAATAAAAAATAAAACTGCCAAAGTCGAACACGAAGCCACCACTTCCAAAATTGGGGAGGATCAGCTTTTCTATTGCAATCAGCGTGGAATACCTACTGAAGAAGCCATTGCACTAATTGTTAATGGATACTGCAAAGACGTTCTGAATCAACTACCAATGGAGTTTGCCGTAGAGGCCCAAAAACTACTTGAAGTGAGTTTGGAAGGAAGCGTAGGCTAAAAAATAATCATACAAAATAACCAACATGTTAAAAATAAAAAACCTCCACGCCAGCATTGATGGCAACGATATTTTACGCGGTATTAACCTCGAAGTTAAACCAGGAGAAGTCCACGCTATCATGGGGCCTAACGGCTCAGGAAAAAGTACACTTAGCGCAGTAATTGCCGGTAGAGAAGATTACGAAATCACCGAGGGTAGTATAGAATTTGCCGGCGAAGATATCATGGAGCTCTCTCCGGAAGAACGTTCCCACATGGGCTTATTTTTAAGCTTTCAGTACCCCGTTGAAATCCCTGGAGTAAGTGTAACAAACTTCTTGAAGACCGCCATCAATGAATCACGCAAAGGACGCGGGCAAGAGCCCATGCCCGCCAAGGATATGTTGAAAAAAATGCGTGAAGTAATGGCCGTATTGGAAATGGACAAAAGCTTTATGAGTCGCTCCATCAACGAAGGCTTTTCCGGAGGTGAGAAAAAGCGCAACGAAATTTTCCAGATGGCGATGCTTGAACCCAAATTGGCCATTCTTGACGAAACCGACTCTGGCTTGGATATCGACGCCTTGCGCATTGTTTCCAATGGCGTAAACAAACTTCGCTCGGAAAAGAATGCTTTCATTGTCATTACTCACTACCAGAGATTGCTCGATTATATCGTTCCAGATTTTGTTCACGTTTTGCACAAAGGTAAAATCATTAAATCTGGAGGAAAGGAATTAGCGCTAGAGCTCGAAAGCAAAGGCTACGACTGGCTCAAGCAAGAAGCTACCGTTTAACGAAAATAATCAGCGCATTATGGATATGTTCAAGGACAAGCTCCTCTCTTCATTTATTGTATTTGAAAATCAACTAAATGGAGGCAAAAACACCCCGTTTCACCAACAACGTCGAAAGGCTATAGACGTCTTTGAAGAGAAAGGATTCCCAACAGTGAAGAATGAGGAGTGGAAATATACCAACCTCAAGCCCATTTTCAATAAAGATTACAACGTATTTCTCTCCTCAGAAGAGTCTTTAGAGTTTAGGGACGTTCGTCGTTTCTTCCTCAGCGAGTCAGACACCTACAAAATTGTGTTTATCAATGGCTTTTTCGCTTCGTGGCTCAGCTCCACTACGCATCAGAATTATGACGTATGTACCTTCTCAGCAGCTCTAGAACGCCATCGCGATATCATCGACAAATACGCGGGCAGCATCGGTCGCAATGAGGACAACTTCACGGCTCTTAACACATCATTTGCTCGTGAAGGTGCATTTATCCACGTCCCTGACGGCAGAGCCGTAGAAAAACCCATTGAAATCATTTTCCTGACTACCAACAACGAAAACAACACCTTTTCGCAACCACGAAATTTGGTTGTTGTGGGAAGAAATGCCTCCTGCTGTGTCGTGGAAAGACATCAATCACTTGGTGAGCAGGCGTCGGTTTCCAATAGTGTAACGGAAATTTTTGCCGATGAGGGGGCTCAAGTGACTTACCATAAAATTCAGAACGATGGTGAAAATGCTTCACTGATCGACTCGACCACCGTTAAGCAGAAGAAAGACAGCACGGTAACTATTCATACATTTTCATTTGGTGGAAAAGTTACGCGTAACAACCTAGAATTTGACCTAGAAGAACCGGGAGCAACGGCAAATTTATACGGAATCTCCATTCTCAATAACCGTCAGTTGGTCGACAACCACACCGTTGTTAACCACATTGCACCGCATTGTCAGAGCAATGAACTCTACAAAGGCATATACGACGATAATGCACGTGGAGTCTTTAACGGCAAGGTACACGTGTATCCGCACGCACAAAAAACCAATGCTTTTCAAGAAAACAACAACCTACTACTAGCCGATACCGCATCGGTAGACACCAAGCCTCAGCTCGAAATTTACGCCGACGATGTTAAGTGCTCACACGGTTGTACAATTGGACAGCTCGATGAAGATGCCTTATTTTACCTCCGCCAAAGAGGAATTCCATTCAAGGAGGCACAGGCTTTACTCATGTTTGCATTCACCACAGATGCTTTGCAAAATTTGGGCATCCCGGAACTGAAAAACAAACTCAATCGACTGATTGCGCGAAAATTATCGGTTAGTTTAGATTTTGATCTTTAAACAAAAAGGCACTTTAGGAACAGCTCATTCATAGCGGATTGAATTTTCTATGGCGTAGTTAGGGATACTAACGTATATTTAGCCTCTGAGAAAATTTGATTATTAGAATGAGAAATGTTATAATTGGTCTATTGATGCTGGGCGGTGTTCAACTACATGCCCAGCATTCTTTTTGGGTGTTTTTCACCGATAAAAACGGAGTGAGTTTTTCAGCCGAAGAATACTTTCACCCAGCAGCCCTCGAGCGCCGTGACAAGCACGGAATACCTAGAGATCATATTAGCGACTACCCCGTAAATTCTGAATACGTAGACGCTGTATGTCAAATAGCTTCTGAGTGTGGATATGCTTCAAGATGGTTTAACGCCCTCTTCATTCATGCAGATGACATGCAAATACGTGCGATTGAAAATTTACCGTTTGTCGAAAAAATAGAGTCGAGCAAAACCCGCTTAAATCTAGCGGCAATAGAAATGCCGGAAGACGATTCACGCCCAATTTCCACCCCGGAATATTTGCACCAAATTCGCTCCATGAACGGTCAGGAGTTTGCCGATAACGAACTCAACGGCAAAAATATTCGGATAGCCATTTTCGACGCTGGCTTTCCCGAGGTCCCTAGTCATTTCAGCGTGAACCACATCAAAGAAAACAAACGCATTGCCGCTACCTTCAACTTCGCGCGCCCAGGAAAAGACGTTTACCGATCCAATGCACACGGATTAATGGTCTTATCCAATATCGCCGGCAAAAACCAACAGCGTCAGTTGATGGGATTGGCACCCGAAGCAACATTTTTACTCGCTATTACCGAAATCCGAAGAGAAATTTTCCGTGAAGAACAATGGTGGCTAGCTGCCGCGGAATGGGCAGACAAACACGGTGCACAAATCATCAATAGCTCGCTGGGCTACACCGAATCCCGATACTTTCCGGAAGATATGGACGGGCAAACTACCTTAGTCAGTAGAGCGGCTAATATGGCTGCACGCAAAGGAATCTTAGTCGTCAATGCCGCTGGAAATGAGGGCGATGAAAAAGCTTGGACCTACATTGGCGCACCCGCCGATGCCGATAGTGTTTTAAGCGTTGGCGGCATCGACCCTAATCTAGGTTATAAAATAAACTTTTCATCCATTGGCCCTAATCGTAAGGGTGTACCCAAGCCCAACGTAAGTGCACACGGTCAAACACTTGTAGCAAAAAAAGGAAATAGTATTGACGTTGCTTTCGGCACATCCTTCGCGGCGCCATTGGTTACAGGCTTTGCCGCTTGTTTGATGCAGGCCTTTCCCGAGGAAACAAACATGGAAATTATGCGCCGAATTGAACGAAGTGGCTCACTCTATCCGTTTTTCGACTACGCGCACGGCTACGGAATTCCACAAGCACATCTCGCACTTTTCGACTCACTAAACGAAAACATCACCCCTACTTTTGTTATTGACACCATTGAAGAAACCCTGCCCAACATTCGTGTCCTACCAGAAGTGTATCAGCACCAAAGAACGCTAGAGGCACTGCCCAAAAATCATTTTTTCATCAGTTATCAAGATGAAAACGGAGATCTCCTAGATCATTACCTGATGGAAATCGCAGAACCGACCTTTACCATAAACTTTGTGCCCATTAATACCAAAGTCATTAACATGCATTATCGAGGATACACACTGAGTATGCCTTTCAATCCGGAGAAATCACCAGCAGAAACAGAGAACGAGGAAGATGAACAGAATCTACCCGAAGAAGAATCTGGGGAAGAATCCGAAGGAAATGACCCCGAATAAGAAAAATCATCAGATTTAAAATATGATATCCACAGTAAAGAACAGAGTGATTATGCGCAATCTCATTATAACCATACTGCTTTTTGGGAGCTTTGGAGTTTTCGGACAAAGATTGCTTCTGGAAATGCCCTACGATCCTACCCAAACCAATACCGGCCCCAACCGTTCTCACTTTGGCCACATGGTCATATCGTTAGGCTACAATTCCTTAGATCAAGCTGCGGAACTAGAGGGTAGAAATTTCTGGAACAGTGCAAACTTCAACATAGGCGGGCGATACATACGCAAATTAGGAAGCCGGTGGGCGTGGTCAAACGACTTTTTATTCAACTTTTTCTCTTTTGAATTCGATGCCGATCATTTAGATCCTGATGATTTCGGGCTAGCGTTCGATAAGATAAATCGGTACGGAAGAGCTGTAGCTAGTTTTGAATACGCTCCCGGAATTCGTTTTTCAATACAAAAGAGAAGAGGGAATATCATTGGAAGATATCTGGAGGTGCAAGGCCTTGGCGGGCTTATTTTGCAGCGAAATGAATACTATCGCGGAGAAAATGCACAAGGAAAAAACGCCAACTATACCGAAGTCTTTTCCGAAAACTCTCCTTTCTACTACGGAGGTGTTCTTCGATTGGGTCTAAACAGAGTTAGTTTGTATGCCCGTTACATAGCCAATGATATAATCAGACTTGACCGCGGACTTATCCTTTACGGGCTTGAGTTGGACCTATATTAAACCACTAAGACTTTTTTTGCCACGAATTTCACGAATGTACACGAATATTTGTGGCAAAGACAAACGCGCCTAAAATTCGTGTGTATTCGTGTGCATTCGTGGCTACACCTTGCAGCCACTAAGACATTTTCGCCACGAATTTCACGAATGTACACGAATATTTGTAGCAAAGACAAGCACTCCTAAATTCGTGTGTATTCGTGTGCCTTCGTGGCTAAACCTTGCAGCCACTAAGACATTTTTTGCCACGAATTTCACGAATGTACACGAATATTTGTGGCAAAGACAAACGC
>REDE01000147.1 GCA_007693635.1 Flavobacteriales bacterium
AGTCGAGCGCATCAATTTTTGCGGTGTAATCGTTTTTTATGTTGGGGAAAAGGTAAACGGAAGCGCCTATTAGCATTAAAGGTATAGCCCATTTAAGCTTCGGAAAGTAATACATGAAGACTCCGATAATAGGTAGGCTTAAACTGATCGTTGCTGCTCTGCTTCCCGAAAGCAAAACTGCAAAAATGGCTAATAGAGCAATTGGTATCCAATATTTGTTTTTGATACTTAAACCTAAGCTAAAGCCAAATATCATAGCTGCTACTGCTCCAAATATTGTATGATCTCGATAAAATGGCCTGAATATACCTGGTAAGGTTACCGGGTTGTATTCAAATACTTGGAAATTATACCATCCCCAAAATGTCAGGGGCAGGAAAGCCATGCAGTAGAGTAGAATTCGTGTTTCAATCTGCTTCGAACTTGTGAAAATTGCCATCCCTCCGTAATAGAAAATAGTTACATAGGCTGCGTTTACAATGAGAAACTTGATGGAAATAAGTGTCATTTCCGAAAATAGTACAGGAACGAAAAAGCTTGCTATCCAAAGTAGAGGTATGGGGAAAGCAAGAAATACAGCTAAAGCTTTCCTCGGGCTTTCTATGGTTTTTTGATTGGAACTAAATTGTGGATTGGGGTGCAACATACTTAAGCGTAATTGCGAACTATTTTCTTTTCTGGAGTTTAAAAGACCAAGAAAAAAAGCAATGATTAAACTACCCGTAATGAATTCTGAGGGCAAATGCATCGCAAAACCCTTTAATATTTCGATTTCGATGGATATCGGCAAACAAATGATTAAAATAAGATAGACTACTGGCAGTTGATTTGATTTCCAAATAATTAGTCCCAGTCCCAGCATCATTAACGCCAATGCTGGAAAAAGCCATGGCAAATCATAGAATATGCAAGTTGCCAGAATAAAAGCTCCTATCCCTGCCGTAAGATAGGGTGCAAGTTTACTTTTCATTTGCGCTATTCAGTATTAGCTTGGATGAAACTAGGATTATAAATGTAATGAGCAAGCCAATTACCCCAATAACCCATGAAGGTGATTTTGCGTTTTTCACATTAAATTTAGCTTCATTTAGCAAGTATGCTTTCGGCGCAGGAGAATCTATAAAGTGCTTCAGTTTTCCTGCTTTTGATTGATAGTAGGCCAAATCATTTACGGCACTGCCATAAAGGGTTTCTATTCGAAATGTATAGGCGTCTTCTTTAATGGATAATGGGTTCAGCATTCGTAGAGAATCGAGAATATGCTGCAGGGAATCTACTTGTTCTTTTTTCTTTTGAAAGAGTCTTTCCACATCGCTTAGGGTTTCTTTACGATTGCCAATTAACATATGTTTCTTTAAAGAGTCACCAGCGATTACCCATTTGTCTGCAAGTTCAACGGCAAATTCGGGGTCACTAGCGACTACTTTTAGTTCAACGGCGCCATATCTTGTGCGATTGACCTCTACTTTAAAAGATTTGTCTGTATACAGACTTTCAAAATAGTTGTTAAGCTGCGGTGAGCGCAATAGTTGGATGTGTGCGTCGATTTCCGCATTTCCACCAAATCCAGCACCTTCTTGTTCAAACTGTTTTTCAAATAGCGTAAGGGGAACAAAAAACGTGGTTGAAGCCTCAAACTTGGAGGGCTGAATTTCATTTACAATCACGACTAAAGCTGCGCAGAGAATGCTAAAGATTGCAAATTTAAATAGGGTGGTAGGTTTCATTAATTGGGAATATTATTTGGTTTTTTCTTTTCAGGTTTTTCTGTTTGCGTATGTCTTGCAAAAAGTTTTGCTTCCACCGGGTGAAATTATGATTTGATATTTTTGTAGTAGTGGTCAATTACACTTTCTTCAGGACTATGCAAAAAAATAGCTGCCGACGATTTGGTTATTTCCGTGTATGCACTTTTTTGTTTTTTAATTTCTCTTTTGGTTCGGTTGCTGTATAACTGCATAACTCGATTTTCTAACTTGTCGCCAAGTTGACCATTTAGAAGCCATTCTACAACACCTGTTCTCGGGGATTTAATTTTTTCCGGTGGGCTATTCGGTATTTCTATATTAGGAAAAAAATCTTGAACCCAAGCGTTTTGCTTTTTTAAGTTAGTCAGTAGATCTGCATTGTATACTGTCACTAATGATGATATCTCCGTAGCAATAAAAATATTGCGTTTGTCCATTTTCAAGTAATTCTGACTTCTTATAAAGTTGATGCAAAAGAAGCGTTTGGAATTGAGCAAAAATAGTTTTTTGAACGCCATTAAAAATAGCTTTGCTGTCCAAATTCTGTTTGGTGAGGCGATGATGAAATAGTCGATGTCGTAATCTTTTCCCTTAGCTCCCAATTTTGATAATGATCCACTTATATAAACGCCTTTCACAAAGGGGAAAATTCGTATGAATTGCCCAATTATTTTTCCCAGATAAAGTAGTCTTGTATTTAATTTTTCATTTGCTATTCGCAGTTCTATGTAGCGCTTGTCTTGCGCGAAATATCCTTTTCCTTCGTGAATGGTGTTTTCTTTTACCAGCTCGTTAAGGGCATTTGACAGTTCGTAGTTGTTGGTTTTCACGGCTAAATAGCTTAGAATCTCCTCTTTTTTTAGAGGATGTTCAAAATAACTGAAATAACCAAGAGTTTTCAGTATTTCTGATTTTAATTGCCGCTCCATTAATCCATAATTTTTTAATGCCTTGGAATGATCAACTTTGTGTATAATAACGAAAGTTTAGATTTATTGGTAGTGTGGCCAGTTTTTATATTTTAAACTAACTATATTTTGCTTTAAAGGTTTAATGTGCAATGCCGACGACTTGTTGATATAGATAGTTTTTTTAGTTCTCAACAATAGGTAATGCCTGAGGTTTTTTGCTGCTTGAAAAACTTTTAAAGGATATCTCAGGTTATTTTTTGGTGATTTAAATGTTTTTTGCTGTGTAATTGTGCTTTTAGTTATTTGTAAATCAACAATTAAAGCATATCGTTTAACTATTTCGTTCAAAGCCTATTCCTCATATTAGAAAAGTTTTGCGTTACTTTGCAGCCCCCATTAGAAATAACAAAACTGTTTTATGGCAAAAAATCTTGTGATTGTAGAGTCTCCCGCGAAGGCCAAAACCATTGAAAAATTTTTAGGAAAAGACTTTCAGGTTGCCTCAAGCTATGGCCATATCAGAGACTTGGTTTCAAAAGACATGGGTGTTGATATAGAGAAGGATTTTGCTCCGAATTACGCGATTCCTGCAGACAAGAAGGATGTGGTTAATGAGCTTAAGCGCATGGCCAAGGCGGCAGACGTTGTATGGCTTGCATCGGATGAGGATCGCGAAGGAGAAGCTATAGCTTGGCATTTGGCTGAGGCCTTGCAGCTGCCTGTTGATACTACAAAGCGGATTGTTTTTCACGAAATAACCAAAACGGCGATAGAGAAAGCCGTTGCCAACCCCCGAACCATCGATATTAATTTGGTAAACGCGCAGCAGGCCCGCCGTATTCTCGATCGATTGGTTGGATATGAGCTGAGTCCAGTATTGTGGAAAAAAATTAAACCAGGCTTATCTGCCGGACGTGTTCAAAGTGTTGCTGTGCGTTTGGTCGTTGAGCGTGAGCGTGAAATTCAGCAATTTGAATCAAATACCTATTTTCGTGTAACCGGACATTTCCGGACGGATGAAAATCAGTTGTTTGATGCGGAATTGAACAAAAGATTAGAAGGCTTGGAAGAGAGTCAAGCCTTGCTGAAAAAATTACAAGGTGTAGAACTGCGAGTCGCGGAGGTTTTAAAGAAACCAGCCAAGAAATCACCAGCTCCGCCATTTACCACATCTACACTTCAGCAGGAGGCTGCTAGAAAATTGAGTTTTCCAGTTAGTTTGACTATGAGTGTCGCGCAGCGCCTGTACGAGGCGGGTCACATTACCTATATGCGTACCGATAGCGTCAATTTGAGTGATGATGCCATGAAAGCGGCTGCTGGTGAAATCACGTCTGAATTTGGAAGCGAGTTTGTTAAGAATCGTAAATATTCCAACAAGAGCAAAGGTGCACAGGAGGCCCACGAGGCCATCCGACCCACTTATATGGATAAAAAGACCGCGGGTAGTGACGATCAGCAGCGACGGTTGTATGATTTGATTAGAAAGCGGACACTAGCCTCGCAAATGGCAGACGCTGAACTAGAGCGCACTACCGCCACCATACCTACACCGGATGCCAATTATCATTTTACTGCAAAGGGTGAGGTTATTCGTTTTGAAGGCTTTCTCAAGGTTTACATGGAAGGCAAAGACGATGAGGAAGATGATGAGAATACTTCCGGAATGCTCCCTCCTTTGAGGGAAGGAATGCCGTTGCTGACAGAAGCAATCAAGGCTACCGAGCGATTTACCAAGGCTCCGGCGCGTTTTACTGAGGCAAGTTTGGTGAAAAAGCTGGAAGAGTTGGGTATTGGACGTCCGTCGACTTATGCGCCAACAATTTCTACGATTATTCGCAGAGAATATGTTCATAAGCCCGAAAGAGAGGGAGAAAAGCGTCCGTATGTTCAGTTGGTGCTCAGTGCTGAAGGTATTGAAACCAAAAATTTGTCTGAAAATACCGGTGCGGAAAGAGGGAAACTCGCTCCAACGGATATAGGAATGGTTGTAAATGACTTTTTGGTAGAGCATTTCAACGATGTTCTTGATTTTCATTTTACGGCTGATGTTGAAGAAGAGTTTGACCATATTGCTCAGGGAGATAAAGATTGGGTGGTTATGCTCAAGAAGTTTTACGGTGATTTCCACCATAAGATCGACGACACACTTGAGAATGCTGAACGCGCAAAAGGCGAGCGTTTATTGGGGCAAGATCCCAAATCTGGAAAAAATATATACGCACGGATCGGTCGTTACGGCCCAATGGTCCAGAAAGGCGAGGCTGAAGATGAAGAGAAACCCGAATTTGCGAGTTTGCAGCCTGGGCAATCCATCGATACAATGACCTTAGAGCAAGCCTTAGATTTGTTTAAGTTGCCAAGAAGTTTAGGCGAATACGAGGGGAAGGTGCTTAAGGCAAATGTTGGTCGATTTGGTCCTTATGTGCAGTGGGGTACCACCTTTGCGAGTATCAAAAAAGCGGATGGCGACGACCCTATGTCGATTACCTTCGATCGGGCAGTTGAGGTTTTGGAAGCCAAGCGTAAGGCAGATCGCGAAAAACACATTGCGACTTTCGATGATGCCGATCCCGTTATACAAATTCTCAATGGCAGATGGGGACCTTACATCAAGGTAGGGAAGGAAAACTACAAAATTCCCAAAGACACCGATGCAGCCAAGCTCACTCGTAAAGATTGTGAAAAGCTAATCAAGGAGGCGCCAAAGAAAAAAACTGGTGGTGCCAGACGCGCTCGTAAAAAGTAAATAGCCATTCTATACCGTATGATAACACCTGATTTTCTCGCACCGGTTTCACAAAATTTGCTTGATGCCTTTTCGGGGGAGGAGGGGCGTACCTTAGGACATAGAATACGTGTTCATAAAGAAATAGAAGGATTACCCGATCTTGATGGAGTTCGAGTGGCAATACTTGGCGTATTAGAAGATCGATTGTCTCTAAATAATCGAGGTTGCGATTTAGGTGCTGATTATATTCGCTATCATTTATATCGTCTTTTTCCTGGGGAGTGGGATTTTAAAATAGCTGATTTAGGGAACATCTTTAAAGGAGAGACTCCTGCGGATACCTATGCGGCCATGCGTTATGTGATTACTGAACTGCTTGAGAAAGAAATCATTCCAATCGTGTTAGGGGGGAGTCAAGATGCCACATACCATATGTATCGTTCTTACGATCAGCTAGAACAATCCGTAAATGTCGTCTGTGCCGATCCTCGTTTCGATTTAGGCGATATCAACTTGCCGTTAAATGACGAAAATTATCTCTCGCACATAGTCTTACAGAAGCCCCACAATTTATATGGTTTTGGTAATTTAGGATACCAAACATATTTTGTTGATCCTGAAGAGCGGTCCTTGATGGATAAAATGTATTTTGATATTTACCGCATCGGACAGTTGCGTCCCTTTACGCAGGCAGAACCCGTTGTGCGAAACTGCGATTTATTGAGTATTGATTTGTCTGTTGTGCGCGCGGCAGAAGCGCCGGGTCATCGGCAAGCTTCTCCAAATGGTCTTAGTGGCGAGGAGATTTGCGCATTGACGCGATACGCTGGATTGAGTGATAAGTTGTCGCAGTTAGGGATTTTTGGCTTTAATCCCGGATTAGATATCAATGGTCGCACAGCCCAACTCATTGCTGAAATGATCTGGTATTTTGCCGAGGGTATTTCGCAGCGTAAGGGCGATTTCCCCATCGGGTCTCGCAAGGATTATCAGAAATTCACCGTTTTAATGGACGATAATACCGAGTTGATTTTCTATAAAAGCCCTAAGTCTGGGCGTTGGTGGATGGAATCACCCTCAATTTCCGAGATTATTTCTAACCACGCACGACATCGCTTAATTCCGTGTAATCCAGAGGATTATTCCCTTGCAATGGCAGGTGAAATTCCATTGATTTGGTGGAATGCATTAAAAAGATTAGACTAATTGCGGGTTTTCCACATTTTTTTGTTAATATTGCGCTGTCCTTAGCCGCTAAAAAAATTGTTTGGCTGAGATTGAAAAAATTGTGTATATTAGCATTTTGCTAACGATTACTCACCTGTGAAACCTCATTTATGAGAAAAATATACTTATTTCTCACGCTTAGTTTTGTGGTTACTAGTCTTTTTGCTCAGCAAGAAGAGCAATGGAGTAACTACATGTTTAACCGTATTTTCTACAATCCCGGCTACACTGGGATGACCGACGGTACTTGTTTCTCGCTTTTTAATCGAAGTCAGTGGGCTGGATTTGAAGGCGCACCGGTTACACAGAACCTGAATGCCAATATTCCGATATCCTTTATAGGAGGTGGTATTGGGTTGAATGTAATCAATGATCAGATTGGGTTGATGAATAATTTGGCATTGGGTTTATCGTATGCATACCATATAGATTTGGGGACTGGGACCTTGAGTTTGGGTGCTCGTGCGGATCTGATGAATCGTTCGGTAGGTTCTGGCGGGTGGGTAGCCCCGGATGGGACAACTGGTGCTGATGATCCTTTTATCATTCCTCCTGGTTCCGATGGTGTTAGTTTTGATGCCGCATTTGGCGCGTATTACCAAACGAATCGTTTTTGGGTTGGTCTTTCAGCGGTTCGGCTTTTAGAAACATCCACAGAATTCTCTTCAGGTCAAGGCCAGATTACAGAGTTTCCTGGAGATCGTACGTATTTTTTAGCAGGTGGATACAATTTTAATGTTCCAAATACGAACGTAATTATTACGCCCACCACTTTGATTAAAAGTAATATTGGGAAAACAACCTTTGATGCTGGCGTAGTTGCCACGATAGATAACCGATTTTGGGCCGGTGGTTCATATCGACGCGAAGACGCATTTACTATTCTGGCGGGTTTTTATATAACCCCTTCATTGAGATTGGGTTATGCATATGATGCAAACGTGAGTCCACTACGCACGGAAAACGGTGGAAGTCATGAGTTGTTCTTATCATACTGCTTTAAAATCGAAATTCCACCACGTGAAAAAGGAATGTATCGACATCCGCTTTTCTTGTAAAATTTTTTTCGTATTATCGCAGCCCGAAACAACACAATATTTAATACAGGTTTAACGTTATAGTTATCCCATAATTTTTAATGAACTTTAATTCTACATATATGAGGAAGTTTGCAATCTTCGCCTTTGCCGTAGCCATGTTAGCTGCGTGTAGAAGTTCGGATCACGGAGAGTTGGTCGGAGTAAAAGACCGCCCAACGTGGTATCCTTCGGAACCTTATGGTATGGTTTACATACCTCAGGGCTCTTTTAATATGGGAAATGCCGATCAGGATGTTCCGTATGCTCAGGTCACGCCAACAAAGACCGTTTCAATAGCGTCTTTTTGGATGGATCAGACTGAAATCACCAACAACGAGTACCGTCAGTTTGTGCAATGGGTGCGCGATTCTATCGTTCGCTATCGATTGGCTGAAGACGGAATGGTTGAAGGCTTTGAGTTCAATGATCCTGCCGAAAAACGTAATCCTTCGTTTTTCGACGAGTACATCATGGTGAATTATCCGGAGCACATGCAAAAGACCATCAATTGGGATCCATACTTAATATGGAGGACTGATCGATATCCTAGTCTTGAGTATACCGAAATTATACAAAGCATCTATGTTGCTCCTGAAGAGCGTATGTTGGGTGAGAGTATGATTGACGCGCGTCAGTTGAACTACACGTATTACTGGATCAACAAGCAGAAAGCTGCAAAGAAAGATAATCGCGCAATTTTTGATTTTGATGAGGATAGTGGTAACGACAAAGATTACTATTATCGCGATTTCATCAAAGATTCCAAAGAGGAGTCGGATCGTTCTTCTTTCTTCGAACAAGCTACAGTAAACGTATATCCAGATACACTAGCCTGGATTCACGATTTCGCGTATAGCTACAACGAACAAATGCACGATAATTATTTCTGGCACGTAGCGTTTGATGAGTACCCTGTAGTCGGTGTAAGTTGGAAGCAAGCTAATGCTTTTTGCAACTGGAGAACAAAGTACCGCAACGCCTATTTGCGTAACAATGGTGAGTTTACCGAAGCAGAGTTTCGTTTACCGACCGAAGGGGAGTGGGAATATGCTGCCCGCGGAGGTATTAAAAACATGACTTATCCTTGGGGTGGGCCTTACGCAACTAATAGTTCAGGTTGTTATTTGGCAAACTTCAAGCCTCGCCGGGGTGATTTGACCGCGGATGGTGGATTTTACACGGTAAAAGCAACCGCTTACAATCCTAATGGTTTTAATTTATTTAACATGTCTGGTAATGTTGCGGAATGGACGAGCTCAGCCTACACAAGTTCATCGTATTATTACGCCAATAATTTCCAGCCCGATTACCAGTATAATGCTGAAGAGAGCGACGATGCAGCTTTGAAACTCAAAGTTGTTCGTGGTGGTTCTTGGAAAGATGTTGCGTACTACTTGCAAGTAAGTACAAGAGATTATGAATATCAAGATACGGCTACCAGCTACATTGGTTTCCGTACAGTACAAAGCTTCCTTGGTCGTGACCTGGGAGATTTTTAGCCTAAACTAACCCTAACTTTAATTTTTAAACTAAAACAACTATGGCTTTAATTGATGTAAATGGTAAAGGATTTAAAAACTTTATGGCCAAACTTTATGGTATTGGTGCAGCAGTAGTAATCCTTGGAGCGATGTTTAAGATTCTTCACTGGCCTGGTGCGGATATCATGTTAATTATTGGTCTTTCTACAGAATCGGTGATTTTCTTCTTCTCAGCTTTTGAAAAACCCGCTTCCGAATATGATTGGTCACTCGTATATCCCGAGCTTGCCGGTATGGACGATTTGGACGAAGGAATGAATCGCGGTGGTAACCGTGGCGGTGGCGGTGGTATGATTCAATCTTCCATCACTGGAGAATTGGACGCCATGCTTGAAGAAGCGAAAATTGATTCTGAACTAATTCAAAGTCTTGGCGACGGTCTTCGTAAATTCGGCGATAGCGCTTCTCAGCTGAATACTGCATTGGAGGCTTCAACCGCTACTAACGAGTACAGCGAACAACTTAAAATGGCGAGTAAAAATATGGAGTCATTGAACGCTCTTTATGCTCTTCAATTGGAAGGTTCAGCGAACCATGTAGAGGCCCAAAACACCCTGATGGAGAAGTTGAACGAAAGTATGTCAAATTCAGACCGTCTTACTACTGAGGTAAACTCTCTGGTTTCAAATATTTCTAATTTGAATACCGTGTATGGTGGCATGCTAAGCGCAATGAACATCAACAGAAATTAATTGAAACTGAGATTTTTTAACTCGAAAAACTAAACACACATGGCAGGAGGTAAACTCAGTCCAAGGCAGAAGATGATCAATATGATGTACCTCGTATTGACGGCTCTTTTGGCTATGAATATTTCAAAGGATATTCTGGATGCCTTATCGAAGATTCAACGCGATTTGGAATCATCAGCAGAAGCAGTATATCGTGGAAACCAACAGGTTTACAACGAGTTTGTGACTGCAGCAATGGAGCAAAAGCGCGCAGTAGAGTTTAAGGATAAGGCCTTTTCTGTAAAAGCAATTGCGGACGAGACTTTCGATTTTATTGAGCAAATTAAAACTGATTTGGTTGCACTTCACGGTGAAATTGGCGAAGACGGTAAATTACCTGGTGCCGATAAAATGGAAAAAGCAGCAAATTATTTGCTTAATTCAGAGAAAGTCGGCGGTAAAGACGCTGGTCGTAAACTACGTGAACAAATCGCTACTTTTCGTGAGACACTGGTAGCTCTGGTTAAGGACAATCCAGTTTTAGTTGAAGCTCTAAACGATGAGTTCGATACAAGTCCACAACCTGTAGGTAAAGACGGTGTTACTACCGATTGGGAACGCGCAGAATTTGAGCATATCCCCTTGGCAGGTATCATGACCTTTATGGCCAGTTATCAGTCTAAGGTTCGTAGTGCGGAGTCTTCCGTTATTCTTGAACTACAGAAGTACATTGATAAAGGTACCATTAAGTTTACTGGTGTAAAGCCGGTAATCATGCCTCAATCTACTTTTATTACTACCGGTGACACCTTCCGTGCTGAGGTTTTCTTGGCTGCTTTTGATGAAAATCAAGACCCTGAAATTATTCTTTATGAAGTTGGTCCTGACTCTTCTTTCATTGGTGAAGGAAAGCCGTTGAAGAACATCGCTAATGGGACCGGTTTTGTTCGTTTCCCTGCTGCTGCTACCGGCGAGCGTCGCTGGGGTGGTATCATCCGTTTAGGCGGCGGTGATAACCCAGTAGAAGAAAAGTTCTTTGGAACATATAATGTTTCTCCTCCGACAGCTGTTATCTCACCAACGGCTATGAATGTTCTTTATCGTGGGGTTGACAATCCTTTGGAAATTAGTGTTCCCGGTGTTGATCCAAACGATATCGATGTAACTGGTCCTGGAATTTCTAAAAAACCTGACGGCACTTACATGGCTGATGTAACCCGTGTTCAAGGTACGGAAATGAAAATTAATGTTAGTGTTAAAGGTCGCCCGGGTACACAATCTAAAACCTTCCGTATTAAAGGTCTTCCGCCTGCTACCGGAATGGTTTATGGTAACCGTACGACCATTTACTCTAAAAGTGCAGCACAAAACCTTAAGGTTGAAGCCGCATTTAAAGACTTCCCGTTTGACTTATCACTCACAGTTACTCAGTTTGATATCGTGATCCCTGGTTTTCCTCCGAAAACTATTCGCGGTACTCAGCTGGATGGTGGTGTTCGTCAGCAGATTCAAACCTTACGCCCAGGAACATCTATTACCATTCGTAATATCCGTGCTCAGGGTCCAAAAGGGATGAACATTACTGATATTTCGCCAATCTCATTTGACGTAAACTAATATCTTAACGATATGAAACGCTTTTCACACATTTCTTACGTATTTGCACTAGTCTTTGGTGTTGGTGCAGTTACAACCCAAGCTCAGGTTCTTGGTCCAGATGATGACGGTCCAATCTCCAAGCAATCGAGAATTTATCAAAATAATCGCGTTATTGAGTTTCCTCATCCGCGTGAAATTGACCAGATGTTCTCTACACGTCATTGGGAACAAATTAATGTGCGCGAAAAAGCAAATCACCATTTGTACTACCCAGTTATGCCTCTGCCAGACCGTAAAAGTCTGTTTGATGTGCTGGTGGATGGTATTATGAATGAGGGAACTATTATGGAGGTTTTTGCGGATGATCGTTTTGAGATTCCCTATACTCCAGAGGAGATTCAGCGAAACGTTATGACTATCGATACGTTTTTTAATCCAGATGACCCGTTTGTGATTGACTTTATCGATACCATTACCGTTACTGCGAAGGATGTACTTTATTATCGTGTTAAATCCGATTGGTATTTTGACAAAAAACGCGGTCAGATGGAGAATTATATCATCGGAATTGCGCCTATTGTTATGAACCCAAAAACTAAAGACATCTATCCATTATTCTGGGTTTGGTTTCCCGATGCTCGCTACGCATTGTCTACAAGTATCGTTTTTAATCGTCAAAACAACGCAGCGCGTTTGAATTTTGATGAGGTGTTTAAAATGCGTATGTTTGATGCAATCATTATTAAGGAAGACAACGTTTATGATCGTGCAATCGCTGATTATAAGCGCAGAAATGCCCTTGATCAGTTGCTTGAATCGAAACGGATAAAGGAAAATCTGCGACATTTTGAAAATGACCTCTGGGAGTTTTAAAGTTACCATTTTTAATAAGAAGACCGACCTTTGTGTCGGTCTTTTTGTTGGTACTAACAAAGCAGCTCGTTTGGGGAGGGGATTGATACGAATTGCTTCTAAGTGAAGTTTTTTTTAGTAAGTTGTTTCAGGTATTGGGGCTATTTGCAGAATATAATTTGATAGTATGAGAGTTGCTGTAATAGGCCAAGGCATGGCCGGTACTTTGGCTGGTTGGGCTCTCTGTAAGAGAGGTCATGAGGTTACATGGTTTGATAATCCCGAGCGTTCGCAAGCATCACGAATTGCTAGTGGATTGTATAATCCCATTGTATTGAAGCGGATGCGTATCGTTCATCTGTCCGAAGAAATGCTCGAGTATATTGAACCTGTATACCGAGCGCTGGAGGACAGACTTCAGGTGAAATTCTTTTTCCCAACTCCAATTCAGCGGATTTTTCACTCGGTGCGCGAAGAGAACGATTGGAATAGTAAATGTGGATCAGCACCATGGAGCAGTCATCTTTCCGATGGACGCTCTTTAGATGGTTTGTTGGCACCTGTTGGTACTGGAACCGTATCCCAAAGTGGCTGGGTAAATACCAAGTTACTGCTTGATCAGTTTCGGCATTTTTTTTCGGCTCAAGTTGTTACAACTGACTTGCACGCTAAAGACATCCTTTTTCAGCCGGAGATCAGGATTTTTGATAAAACTTTTGATGCCGTAGTTTTTGCGGAAGGATGGCGAGCCTCACTTGACAATCCTTATTACCCCAAGGATGTTTTTCGTCCGAGTAAAGGGGAATTGTTGAGTTTGCGAATTGAAGGATTGCCAGACGATTTGCCGCCTATTCACTACTCACACTTTCTGCTTCCGGGGGTTGAGGCTGGTACATTTCGGACGGGTGCTACCTATGTTCACGGAGAGCCCAATGAGCAAGTATCATCCGAAAGTCGTCAGGAATTGATGGATGAGCTTCACGGTATTTTAAAGCCTGGATTGCAAGCCGAGGTGATTGAACAGAAAGCCGGTGTTCGCGCAGCTACCAAAGACCGCAGACCCTTGGTCGGTCAGCATCCTATTTATAGATCTGCCTACTTTTTAAATGGATTGGGCAGCCGCTCGGTTTTGATGGGGCCTTATTTGTCTGAAGTCCTAGCAGATTTGATTTGCGATGCCAAACCATTACATCCAGATATCGATATTGATCGATTTTTCCGAAAAGAGCAGTTCTAGCTTGAATGATTGTTTATTCAGTGGTATTTTTCTTTTTGATAAACATATGTGCCCATATGGAGCGTGATAAGCGAAATACCAAAGGGGCCACCAGAAACAAAACAAGGGTTAAACTAATGACGATATCCCACATATCGGGATTAAAGAAGGTATACCCAATAACCACAACAGCAACAAATATTGCAACGGTAAGAGCATAACTTACATACATTGAACCGTAATAGAATCCGGGTTCTGGTTGTAAGTTCTGAGCGCAATGCGGGCACTTCGCATGCATCTCAAAAAGCTTATTGGGATTATATGGCTGATTATTTCGAAATAGTTTGCCTTCACGACAAGATGGACAGCGTAATGAGAATATTGAAGCAAGGAGAGATCGAGGCATGTGAATTATTTTAAAGTGCAAAGTTACAAAGTACGGATTAAGCTCAGGAAAGAATCATTTGTGATGCAGGTTACACAGACTTATCCTTTACTTTTGCCAAAAAAATAAAGATGATTAGCGACGATAAACCAAATCTTACTCCATTGTCCGCAGTAGGCGAGTTTGGACTCATTGAGCGATTGAAGAATATTGTTAATCAACGCAATGATGATACAGTTTTGGGTATTGGTGATGATGCTGCTGTTATCGATCACGGAGATTGGCAAACCGTAGTTACGACCGATGTTTTGGTAGAAAATGTGCATTTTGACTTCATCTATACGCCAGTAAAACATTTAGGATGGAAAGCGATAGCGGTAAATATCTCCGATTTGGCCGCAATGGGTGCCACACCAACTTCCATTTTAGTGACTATCTCTGCATCAAATCGGATGAGCGTTGAGGCACTTGAAGAGCTTTATCTCGGAATGCAACTGGCCTGTGAGAAGTATAAGGTAGAGATAATTGGAGGCGATACCACCTCAAGTCTAAGTGGCCTAAGTATTGGAATTACCGCCATTGGGAAGGTTCCTAAAGGTAAAGCAATAACTCGAGCAGGAGCTAAGGCAAATGATTTACTCGTTGTTTCTGGCGATCTGGGGGCTGCCTATATGGGTTTGCAGGTACTTGAGCGTGAAAAAGAGGTCTTTGAAGTCCAACCCCACTTACAGCCCGATCTTTCCGAATATGAATACCTCATCCAGCGTTTGCTGAAGCCAGAGGCCAGAACGGATATTCCTGAAATGCTCGCGGAAATGGGAATTACACCCACAGCAATGCTGGATATTAGCGACGGATTGTCATCGGAGCTTATTCATATGTGTAAGGCATCCGGATTGGGTTGTAAAGTATATGAAGAGAAACTGCCTATCGATCCGGCAGTATTCAAAGTCTGTGAAGAAATGCAAATAAACGTGGTAACGGCAGCGATAAACGGTGGTGAGGATTACGAATTACTCATGGCTATTCCGTTGGAGCATTTTGAAAAAATAAAGGCAAACCCTCATTTCACCATTATTGGACATTTAACTGATGCTGATCCTACGCCATATTTTGTTAGCAATACAGGCTCGCTTATGCCTTTGCGTGCGCAAGGTTGGAATGCGTATCAATAGGGTTTAAGTTGCTATTTCGGAAGTATGAGCTGCTTTTTTGATTATGGAAAAAGTTACGGTTTAACGAGCCAAGACCCCCCTAC
>REDE01000052.1 GCA_007693635.1 Flavobacteriales bacterium
ATACCTTTGCAAAATGATTACCAACGACACCATCATCGCGATAGCAACGGCGCCCGGCATGGGTGCTATTGCCGTGCTGCGCCTTTCTGGCAACGACGCCATTAACCAGGTTGCACAGGTTTTCCGCGGCAAAACTCCGCTGGAAAAAGCGCCCGGATATTCCCTGCATTACGGAAGTATAATGGATGAAGGGAACACTCTCGATGAGGTTGTGCTCAGCGTATTCCGCGGGCCTAAATCCTACACCGGTGAGAATGTTGTTGAAATATCGTGTCACGGCTCCATTTACATTCAGCAAGCCATCCTACAGCTATTCCTGAAACGAGGGGTTCGCCTAGCAGAGCCCGGAGAGTTTAGCATGCGGAGTTTTTTTAATGGCAAAATGGATTTGAGTCAGGCCGAAGCTGTCGCCGACCTCATTCACTCCGAAAGTGCGGCCTCCGCAAAAATTGCCTTGCAGCAAATGCGCGGTGGATTCAGTAAAGAACTGGCTTCCTTACGCGATCAACTCATTTATTTTGCTTCATTAATAGAGCTCGAACTCGATTTTGCCGAAGAAGATGTGGAGTTTGCCAACCGCGAACAACTGGAGGAATTGCTTCAAGAAATTGAGAACGTACTGATTCGTCTCAGCTCCAGTTTTGCTATCGGCAACGCCATAAAAAACGGTATTCCCGTAAGCATTGTAGGAGCACCCAACGCGGGAAAATCCACCCTGCTCAACGCCCTTTTGCAGGATGAACGTGCCATTGTGAGCGAAATAGCCGGGACAACACGCGACACCATCGAAGACGAAATAGAAATAGACGGACTGCGATTTCGATTCATCGATACCGCCGGATTGCGCCAAACAGACGATGTTGTGGAAAGCATTGGCATTCGCAAAGCCTACGAAAAAATTCAACAAGCAGAAATCGTACTTTATCTCTACGACGCCACCCGAAAGGCCGAAGAAATAGAAGCGGAATATCTCGATATTTCCCAGAAAACAGAAGGCAAGAAAATGCTGGTCTTAGCCAACAAAAGCGATCTGAATCCGCCTTCCAAGCCCTCTTTCATCCGGCACGCCTACCACCAAATCTCCGCCGCACACAACCAAGGTCTTGATGAAGTACAAAAGGCATTGGTAAACCTGGTAAAAGGTGACAAAAACATTGGTCAGGAGGTCATCGTTACCAATGCCCGGCATTACCAAAACCTCCACCTGAGTCTGCAAACCATCCTACGGGTAAAAGAAAATCTAGCAATGGGTGTTACCGGCGATTTTCTGGCCTTAGACGTTCGGGAGGCACTGCGCTACCTCGGCAATATCACCGGTGCAATAGAAATTGACCGGGATATTTTGGGGACAATATTTGGGAAGTTTTGTATCGGGAAGTGATTGGTACCAATCAATCAACGCCATAATCAGCATCTGCCCCCTACCTTGCTATCAAAAACTTTTGCGTTTTGATGACTCCCTTTGCTTGCACTTTGAGAACATACATTCCGGATGCTAAGTTCTCAACATGAATGCGCTGAAGAAAAGACGCTTGAGTAAAATCTTGATGAACCTTTATTCCCGTAAGGTTATAAACACTTATTTCAATAGGTGTTTCCGGATCTTCTATACCCGGCGTTTTAAAATACAAGAAGTCAGATGTGGGATTTGGATATAGGTCTAACTTAAAATCAAAGTGATTTGTACCTTGTATCTCATCGTTTATTTCAAGAATATTTGACATTCTTGGGGCAAAGGAAGTAATACATTCAGACATGTTGGATTCAAACGCTTCTTGATCTATAAGCTCTTGCATAAACATCGCTTCTACATTTATGATGCAATTCCAATACTGCCAGCGTTCAGTCAATTTTGAGCCAATATTTCCTGGGGTAAAATTATCAAAAGCACTATTGGCTTGTTGGAGATATCCGCCCTGACGCAAATTATGGATTTTGGTTAATTCCATCAAAGTTTCTCTTTCGTATTCCATTGTATCTGCAGGTGTGCCCAAGGAATCGCTAAACTGGTCAATTATGTTATTTAAATCTATGATTTCTTGCTGAGGTGTTGCGTAATAATCTGTATTGTAAGCAAATAATTCCTGCTTATAATGCTGGTGTAGTGCTTTTTCCATCATTCTTAAAACAAGGAAAAACACTAATTTATCACTAGCTGTAAGTTGTGAATACTGAGGAATAAGATCATTAGCAATTATCATTAAATCTTGAAATGCTTCTGCGTCTTCTCTAATTTCAGAGAGTTCATTGGAATTAGTGATTTTCTCACCCGCTTCAACGGTTTTTTCTATTAAGTTTCCACCACCGGCAACATAAATCCCACTTTCCATATTTTGAACCTCCCTAACCTCATTAATAAAAGGAAATTCTACTGCATCAACACACACAGAAAATGGAAATTGCACATTACTTGATGGCGTAAATGCTCCTTGAAAATTAGCGCTCGATACATCTACGTTTGCAAAAGTAAAGATATTCGGCATTCTATTATCTGAAAAATCCATTAATGAACCATTATGTTGACCTGCCGGACCGCTTAAGTTATTCTGAACATAAATTCGAATTCTACTGTCTTGAGTATTAGCGTGCGTAAAACTATTCTCGCCGTTTAGCATATTGAAATAGCCATTATCTATATCACCGTATATAGCAAAATCTATATCCGAAAAACTATTTTTACTATCCTCCGATAAATCAACCGAAGCATAGGAATTTGGAAAGTAAACACCATAATAAAGATTATCGAACGTATTACAAGTTAGATTAACCGAATGGTCTTCCAAAATCATTCCTGACAAAAATGCTGATGAGTTTGATGCATATAATTGTGTTGCATGAAACTCATTTTTAAAAACCTTGGTTTCCGAACCTCCTTGTCCTGATAAAAAACAGCCCACATCGTTATTGGCAAACGTACTTCGAGAAATATCACAAGTACCGTGTAGCTCTGTGCCATAAACACCGTATGAATTATTATTAAATGTATTATAGGAGGCCGAAAAAGTTTGGCCGGCCACATACATTCCATAAATATTATCCTCAAATAGGTTATTAGATATTTTCAATAATTGAGGGTTGGAAACCGTTTGATTGGCGCGGATGCCAAAAGTTCCATTATAGAATTTGTTGTAGGAAATAAAAGTTTCG
>REDE01000163.1 GCA_007693635.1 Flavobacteriales bacterium
TAAATCAGGAAAGTTTCTTTTTCCGTAGGAGTCAAATTGAGTTATTGAGCTCCGAAACTTTCAACCGATTTTTTAGTCATGAAGTAAAACAACAATACACCTATCCGTTCTCTCCGGTGGCCGCGGTGCAGTTTTCCGGAGCGGTGCGAATGGATCACCGTCTGGCTTTTTCTCGCGAATTAAATAGTCTGCGCGCGCCTACAGAGTACGAGTTTTTTGGTATTGCTCGAGTGGCATACATCTACGATAATGTACGGAGTTTAGGCGTGAATCTCATGGAGGGTACGCGTTACAAGGTTTTTAGTGAATATTATCGACGTTTGGATGTGTCGCCAAGTGGTTTGCATACGTTGGGCATCGACTTCCGTAATTACTCCCGGGTTCACGGTCCAGTGGTATGGGCAAATCGCGTGGCCGTGGGCACATCTTTTGGTCCCGAAAAACTCATTCACTTTTTGGGCGGGGTAGACAATCAGTTTATTCCTCGAATTGACGAGTCGGTGCCGATTGCGCCGGAGAACTATATTTTTCAGACATTGGCGACGAATATGCGGGGCTTCTTTCAAAATGCTCGAAACGGAAATTCTTTTGCAGTAATAAATACCGAGCTGCGAATTCCTCTTTTCCGTTATTTGTTGAAACGCCCCATTCTCAATGATTTTGTAAACTCATTTCAACTTATGCCCTTTTTTGACGTAGGAACAGCGTGGAACGGACTGAGTCCTTACGATGAAGAAAATGCCATCAATCGTCAAATCATCGATCGTGGTAATATTCGTGTGGTAATCAACAGCAACAAGGAACCGATTATCGCGGGAATGGGCATTGGAGCTCGGGCGCAGTTGTTTGGTTATTTTATCCGTGTCGATTATGCGCACGGTATTGAAGACGGGCTAATCTTACCAAGGGTTTGGCATTTTTCCATTGGAACAGATTTTTAAAATTTGAAAACCTCATGTCATTGGTCATTTGATGCGAGATGTTTTGCGGTGACCTTGCTTGTACGAGTCAACTTGTACATCCCAAATCCTTCTCGTACTTTGGCACTAAAATTTTATCTATGTCAAAAGAAAGTAATAATCTGCCTTTAGGCATCTTTCTTATCAGTCTTTTTCTGGTCTATACCCCCGATTTTCCTGATCCTTCAGTGGCGGTCAAGTGGTTGGTTGTGGGGTTTGGAGGAGCGGCTTGTATTCTGGCATTGCGAAAGCAGATACACAGTATTTCCATCGCCCACATACCGCTATTGCTATGGGTGGTATTAATTTGGGTATTGGCCTTTGGTAGCGTCAATACTTCCGAATCATTTGCCGTGGCTGCCAAGTGGTCGGCTTGCGTTTTCGCCGCCACAGCGCTTAGTTTTTATTGGAAAAAAGAGATAATCAACCAGCGAAGTATTGCCCGATGGCTTGGCTTTGCTCTTTTTGCCGTTTGGCTATCGGCGCTTTACGGAATACTCGTTAACGCTTCAAATTTTTCGGAAAATCTCTATCGCATACAGGGACTAGGTGGCCATAAAAATCAGCTATCCATGATGTTGTTGGTCGCGACTTTGGTATATGCCTATAACGCCCGGCACCAAAAGTCCTTAAAGCTGGTTTATGTTCTGCTGAGTTTAAGTTCATTATTGATGGTCATCGTTCTACGAACACGCTCATTATGGATTGCACTGGCGGTGATAAGCGTGGTTGTGAGTTTGGAATTGTACCGTCGCAATCGACAAAAAATTAAACCTTTAAGGCTCATTATCCCGGTGGCGGCCATCGCCTTGATACTTGGTGGTCTCGTTTTTTCCAATTACATTCAGGCAGGTGACACGACTAATTTGAGTCATCGTGTGGCCTTTTGGGAGAAAAGTAAACAAATGATTGCGGATTATCCTCAAGGAGTTGGACCGGGTATGTGGAAGTTGCACATGCCGGCTTACGGACTACAGGGCGTGAATCACAGTGTGGAGCAAGGACAAACCCAAATCCTTCGTCCTCATAACGATTACTTATGGATTCTAAGCGAAACCGGATGGTTGGGCGCACTTCTTTGGCTCGCTACGCTGACCTTTATCGTTTTGGGCTTGATCAAGCGAAGAAAAGATTGTAAGGATGATGCGGAAAGTGATTTCCATCTTTTGGTAATCAGTGTCTTGCTAGGGTACGCGATATTTATGTTTTTCGATTTTCCCATCGAGCGTCCGGAGCAATTTTTTCTGCTGCTTTGGTTTGGGGGTTATGCGTTGACAGGCAATTTTTTAGTATGGCGTTCCAATGCCCTTGTGCCCATCTTTGCGGTATGCTTATTGGCGACTGGCTGGGTTGGGACCTTTCGTTTTCAAGGTGACCAGAAACTAAACGAGGTTATTAGTTACCATTCCAAGCGAAATTCTTCGGCCTTGATATTGGCAGTGCAAAAGTGTGAAAATCGTTTTTATAGTCTTGATCGGGTGGCTAATCCGCTGGCCTACTACAGTGGATTAGCTTATTTGGCTGAGAAGAAAGTGGTGGAATCACACGATGCATTTAGTCGTGCCTTGCAGCAGGCTCCTTTCAATATCATTACCCTCAATCAAATGGGTAACTGGCATAAGATGGTTGGACGAAATCTTCCCCCCGCTGAGCAGGCTAAATTGCGTCAGCAGATTGATGGTCTCTCAAGTGATTTAGTCCAACAATCGACGGAATACTATCGCAGGGCTTTGGATATTTCGCCGCATTTTACCGAAGCATTACTCAATATGGCCGAGTTTGAGTTTCTCAACAGTAACCCACACCAAGCCCTAGGCTACTTGAGTCAGGTTTACCCACCCGATTATGCTTCCGCAAAATTTCAAAAGCTCACCGCAGAAGTTCTGAAACAGTGGTTTTCCCTACCGGCCAATCAGCGCAAAAGGCCTGCGCTTCAGGAGTGGTTTAGACAAAATGATCCGAGTCTGCAAAATCCAGTGAACACCTATATCCGATTTTTACAGACCTAAATCCTTAGGATGAATAACAGGCATTTGGGGTAGTGGGGTTTGGATAGATGTGATATAATCCTAGCTATACCCTAAGCATTTTTGTCGCTCTTATCTCCCGAGGCTTTTGAGGGTTTGGGTTAAGCTAAATATTTCGTCGGGATAATTTTTTCTTTCCTAAATTTGTCAGTCGGT
>REDE01000024.1 GCA_007693635.1 Flavobacteriales bacterium
TAGGGTTGAATTGGTAAATGGTAAAAAGGTGATTTTCTCCATTATTGTAAATTTGTAACCCCTCTACTAGATAAAAATTTTATATTTAAAAAAATATCGTATATTTGTAGCCTCATTACTAAGGAAAATAATGCTGGAAAAACTCAACGACATAGCAAACATCCAATCGGGCGTATTCGCCAAGCCGCACCCAAACGGCGATGGCGCTTATTTGCAAGTTAGGCATTTTAACGACAGCGGAGAGCTGGACACGGAGCTTTTACCAGAAATAGTAACCGCTAAACATGCAGATAAACACCTCCTAAACGAAGGTGATATCGTCCTTGCAGCCAAGGGTATTAAGAATTTTGCGGCTGTAATTCCAAAATTAGAAATACCCACCATTGCCTCCACCTCATTTCTAATTATCAAATTGAACAACGCCAACACTTCACCTCACTTTTTGGCCAGATGGTTAAATACCAACATAGACAACATAAAACGAATGGCGCGAGGATCTGCCATACCTTCCATTTCTAAAAGCGTGATCATGGATTTAGAAATTCCGGTTATCCCCGTTGAAATTCAGCAAAGCATTGAGCAGATTGACCGACTAAAAGCACGAGAAAAAACCATTTTGGAAAACCTACAAATCAAACGAAATTTGTACATTGAGCAACAAATATCAAACATCATAAACAAATATAAATGAATCAAATTACCCAAAAAGACATCAACGATGCCGTATGGAAAGCCTGCGACACCTTTCGCGGCAGCATCGACCCTAGCGTGTATAAAGACTATATACTTACCATGCTTTTCATTAAGTATCTCAGCGATGTATATGATGATAAATACACGTCTTACTTAGAAAAATACGACGGAAATGAAGAGCGCGCCAAACGCGCCATGCAGCACGAGCGCTTTAAAGTCCCGGAAAATTGCCATTTCCTCTATCTCTACGAGCACAGAAATGAAAACAACATCGGAGAGCTGATTGATATTGCACTGGAAGACCTGCAAGAAGCCAACCGCGAAAAACTCTACAGCGACGACGGTGTAGGGGTGTTCCAAAACATCAACTTCAACAGCTCCATTCTCGGTGATGTACGCGACAAAAACACCCGCCTTAAAAACCTCCTGCTCGACTTCAACGACAAAAAACTCGACCTGCGTCCATCTCGACTGCCCGGCAATGATCTTATCGGCGGCGCTTATGAGTACCTGATTTCCAATTTTGCCAGCGATGCAGGAAAAAAAGCCGGGGAGTTTTTTACGCCGGGGGAAGTTTCTACCCTACTTGCAAAGCTTACCAAGTCTGCCCCCGGCTCGCGCATTTGTGATCCCACATGTGGCTCGGGATCCTTGTTGATTAAAGCCGGACAGGAAGTGGGTTCCAACAATTTTTCGCTCTACGGCCAAGAAGCCAACGGAAGCACCTGGGCTTTGGCGGTGATCAACATGTTTTTACACGGGTTTGACAACGCAACCATCCGCTGGGGCGACACCATCCGCAATCCCAAACTCAAAGAAGGCGATGCATTGATGAAATTCGATACCGTGGTAGCCAATCCGCCTTTTTCGCTCGACAAATGGGGAAAGACCAGCGACCGGGAAGACAAATCCGTTACGTCTTACGACCCCGAAAGCGACATGTACAACCGCTTTTGGCGCGGTGTTCCGCCAAAGAGCAAAGGCGACTGGGCCTTTATCAGTCACATGATTGAAACCCTCAACGAAAATGGGCGTGCCGGAGTGGTCGTGCCGCATGGTGTATTGTTTCGTGGCGCGTCTGAGGGGAAAATCCGCAAGAAAGTCATTGAGGAAAACCTGCTGGAAGCCGTGATAGGAATACCCGCCAATCTCTTTTTCGGCACCGGCATACCCGCCGCTATAATCGTATTCAACAAAGCCAAAGAAAATCATACCGACGTGTTGTTCATCGATGCGAGCAAACACTACGAATCTGCCAAAAACCAAAACAAACTCCGCGAGGAAGACATCAGCCGCATTGTTCGCACCTATCGGGATTTCAATGCCGGAAAATCCACCCCCGGCGTAGTGGAGGAAAAGTACAGCTATGTGGCCACCTACAAGGAAATTGCCGAAAACAATTTTAACCTCAACATTCCTCGATATGTGGACACCTTTGAGGAAGAGCCTGAGGTGGATATAGCTGCCGTTCAGAAGGAAATTGAGAAACTGGAAGGGGAATTGAAAGAGGTTAAGGTCGAGATGGAAAAGTATTTAAAGGAATTGATGGATTAACTAAGTACGGGATTATTTCAAATAATAAAATCAAACCACCATGGCAAAAGAAAAAAAATCTACTTTAAACGTGCAAGGGCTTGCTGTAAGCATTATCTCTGACAACGCCGACGATTATATTTCCATCACAGACATTGCCAGACACCGAGATGCAGAAAGAAGTGACTACATCCTGCAAAACTGGATGCGAAACCGCAGCGCCATAGAATTTATTGGACTTTGGGAGCAATTGCATAATCCTAATTTTAATTCCATCGAATTCGATGGAATTAAAAACATGGCTGGTTCAAATAGCTTTTCACTGACGCCTAAAAGATGGATAGAGGCGACCCGTGCCATCGGAATTATGTCAAAAACTGGTCGATATGGAGGCACTTATGCCCATAAAGATATTGCATTTGAGTTTGCCTCTTGGGTAAGTGTGGAGTTTAAAATGTACCTGATTGTTGAGTTTCAACGATTGAAAGAAGATGAAAATAAAAGACTCTCAACAAAATGGAACTTAAACCGTACATTATCGAAAGTTAATTACCATATCCACACCGATGCTATCAAAGAAAATATCATTCCCAGTAATATTACTAAAAAGCAAGAGCAGTTCATTTATGCCTCTGAAGCCGACATGTTGAATGTAGCCATATTTGGAAAAACAGCACAACAGTGGCGGAAAGCAAATCCAGACAAAGCAGGGAACTTCCGAGATTACAGTACTTTGGAACAGCTTCTTGTCTTGGCAAATTTAGAAAGTATGAATGCCGAATTTATTCGCATGGGACTACAACAAGGAGGAAGAGATTAGAAGGTTTAAGGGACATTAATTAATCCATTTTATACAAATAATCATGCCGTACGATCCAAGCAGACATAACCGAAAAAGCATCCGCAAAAAAG
>REDE01000019.1 GCA_007693635.1 Flavobacteriales bacterium
ACCCGTTACGTTCCCAAATGATACAAATCTTTACTGGTTTAAATATACAATTGACGATTTGCCTAACGGCTGGCAACATGCGATTGCTTTAACGGCTTTTGATCGTGGTAATCCCGACATCAATCTGGAATCTCTAGAGTCGGCTCCATTGTCAAATCAGTTTCGCGCCTTTGCGGGTACTGCTCCAAATGATGAAATGGATAAGCGTGCTCCCTACGTTTATCCCAATCCTTATTACTACGGCGCTGCTTGGGAAGGAAGATCAAACTTCCAAGAGGAAAGTCGTAAAATCATTTTTGCCAATCTGCCACGAAGATGTAAAATCACCATCTTCTCGCCTTCGGGAGACCTTATAGATATTATCGAACACAACGAAAATAATGACGGTCGCGACATTCGCTGGTTCCGTACCTTCGGATCTGAAAATCCCGATCAAAATGTATTTTCCGGCGGTGAACACGCTTGGGATTTGTTGAGTAAGAGTACACAAATCATCGCCCGCGGACTCTATTTATACACTGTAGAAGACCTCGAAACAGGTGTAAAACGATCCGGAAATTTTGCAATCATTAAATAAACGCTATAATTTAAACACTTCGGAAACCATGAAAAAGATCTTTTCTTTCTTGTTTAGTCTAGGAGCTTTTGCTGCTTTTGCACAAACGCCTCCTACGGTGCCTATTCACGACATCAAGTTTGTGAGCCCGTCAGACCTTGCTAACTGTACCGACACTTCCCAGTATTACAACGACACTGTGCGCACGATAGGTGTGGTAGTTGTTGACGGAGGACTGGTAGAAGTACCTTCTGGTAGCGTGCAAGGAGGCTTTCGTCCTTTTATGTATATTGCTGATACCGCTGTGGGTACAACTGCTTCTGCTTTCAAAGGCATTGAAGTATTGGCATCTTACTCCAGCGGTACGGGCTTAGTAGCTCACCCTGTTGCAACTCAAGTTGTTGCTGGTGACATCGTTGAAGTTATTGGTAGAGTTGGAATGTTTGCCAACAATACCCAATTGGAAATCTTAAATTTCAATTCATTAGGCCTTCTCGCCGGAAGCCAAACGCCTCCGCAGCCAGCGGTAGTTAGCGTTGGAGCTCTAAACAACAATAACCGTGTAAACCAATTGGAAACGGGTGAGCAATGGGAAGGTTCTTTCGTTGAAATTCAAAATGTTACCGTTGTTAATGTTGACTTGTTTTCCGGTGGAAGCCGTGTGAGTTTTGACGTTGTGGATGCTCAAGGAAATCGTATTAACGTTTCGGATCGCTTTATCGCTCAGAAGTTACCTAGCCACACGCCTGTAAACCCAGAGTCTCCTTACGCAGTTGCCAATGGAGGTCCTGGAAATGGTACATTTTCACCCCCTACGGTTGGTGCATTTTATAACTCTATCCGTGGTATCATACTCCATTCTAGAAATGGGTGTTTGGGTGGAAACGGTCGCGGTTATGAGCTAAATCCATTTGATTCTACGCATTATGACTTGGGTGCTTCTCCTCCGTTTGTGGAAAATGTAACTAGAACACCTTTGGTTCCTAACGCCACACAAAATGTAGAGATCGACTTTACCGCTTATGATCTAGATGGTACCATCACCGATATTAAGTTGTACTATAGCGGCGATAGTACACAACCCCTATCGGCTTTTACAAGTGTAACCCCTCAGTTGATTCCCGGAACTACCGACGAGTATAATGCGGTTATTCCAGCCTTCCCGAACGGTTCTTTTGTTCGCTATTATATCGAAGCTACGGATAACGACAATAACGTTACTCTTGCACCCTTTGGAGCGGGTTCTACTTCTGCCGACTTCTTTTATTATACCGTTCGTCCTAATGGCTTGATTATCCCTGACATTCAGTTTGCCTTGGATAATGGAAATTCTCCATATACCGGACAAAGCGTAACGGTTACCGGTGTTGTTACGGCTTCAATTAAAGTTTGTGACCTTGGTTTTGTTTACATCCAAGACCCTGATTTTAATGAGTGGTCTGGCGTTGCTTTGGTTGGAAATCCTGATTTGACTAACTTATTCCGCGACGAGGAAGTTACTGTCACTGGTATGGTACAAGAAAACTTTGGATTTACCCAAATTAATGTTACCAGCTTTACTAAAACTGGAAATAAACGCACAGTTAACCCGGTAGTAGTTAGTCCTAACATGCCTGCGATGTATGCTTCTGGTGAAATTGAGAAATATGAGGGTATGCTTTTGCGTATGGAAAACCCCAACGGAAAAATCTTCATCTCTGAGCCTCGACGTGGCAACTTTGGTGATTACCTTATTTCTACCGATACGGCAAATGGTTTAACCGAATCTACCATCGTACTTGCCGGTCGTGATGGAAATAGTCGCTCCTCTCTATACGTTAGTGTGGTTAACGACTCTGTTTGGGCTACACAAAACGGACAAATGATGGTTCCCGTAGTGGTAACCGATAAGTCTATGGAATTTGACGCCATCGACGGTGTTCTATTCTTTGGTTTTGGTGAATATCGCTTGTTGCCTCGTGCTAATGATGACTTCATTAACCCTAATTTCACTCTTGATAGTCTTGATTGTCGTCCACTAGTAAGTGTTCGCAATTTTGAAGGATCTGCTGATGTGCGTGTGTTCCCTAACCCCGCTTCAGGATTTTTTAATGTAGAAATTGCGGATAACGGAAACTTCCGGGTTTTGCTTTCTGACCTGAATGGTCGCAATTTGCGCAGCCAAAATGCTAATAATGGCCGCACTTCCATATCTGTTGAAAACTTACCTGAAGGTATGTATATCCTTCGAGTAGTGGATAACCAAAACGGTTTGGTTGTGAAAACAGCTAAAGTTTTAGTGAAGAAATAATCTCAAATTAGGGAGGAAGGTTTCAACTTTCCTCCCTCTTTTTTTGCTATGCGATCAAAATATTTTTTCTTTCTGCTTTTTGCTCCTTTGCTCTTTTCGTGTATGCGAGGAGAGAAAAATGAGAACCGTCCACCTAGCACCAAAATTTTCTTGGAAAGCATCAATAGGGTTGGTGAAAATCGTTTGAACTCTAATGTAAACCTATCATGGTTTGGCACAGATAAGGACGGTTATGTAGTAGGATACGAGATTTCTTTTGACCGCGAAAATTGGTTTTTTAC
>REDE01000152.1 GCA_007693635.1 Flavobacteriales bacterium
CGTATGCAGTCGTTGCTGAATGGCGCCGATAAACCACTTGCCAGCGTCGAGTTTTTGTTTGACAAACTGCGCGGCCTCCGTGATCTTCTTGTCCTTTTTCTCGCCCTGTGCTTTGTAGGTTTCAAGCATATTGCGGTACTCACTACTCACATTGAGTTCAGGGGTATTTCGTGAGTTAAGACTCAGTTCTAACTCACCGTCTTCGATTGATATGACGAAATCAGGGGTGATAGCCTGTGAAATGCTCCTTCCACTGTCGATGGAGTTTCCCGGTCGAGGATTTAGTTTTGCTATGATTTCAAGACTCGCTTTCAAATCAGCCTCGGAAATTCCTAGTCGACTGATGATTTTTTCATAGTGTTTACGAGTAAATTCCGTGTAGTGTTTTTCGATGATTTGTATGGCCCAATTTACCGGAGCATTTTTGTCTTTTCTTCTCAGCTGTAAAAGAAGACATTCTTGCAGATCCCTAGCGCCAACTCCCGCAGGGTCCAGGGTTTGAATTTCTAAAAGCAGTTTTTCCAATCTTTCAGCACTGGTATACACACCAATGGAAAACGCTAAATCATCCGCAATGGCTGAAAGCTCTCGACGTAAATAACCATCTTCATCGAGGTTACCTACAAGGTATCGTGCGAGTTGAATATCCTCTTCGGATAGTTTCCTCCAGCCAATCTGCTCATTTAAAGAGTCGTAAAATGAAGTGGTAGTGACCACAGGCGCTTCATAGCTATCGTCGTCCGCACTGTGGTTGTTCGTTTTTAAACGGTAATCGGGAATTTCGTCATCAGATAGATATTGATCTACATCGATATCATCAGTTTCTATACTGTTTTCATTATCGTAATCCTCTTGATCATCCCCAAAGCTATCTTCGAAATCGGCTTCGTGATCACCCTCTTCTAGCGCGGGATTCGTTTCGAGCTCTTCTTTAATCCGCTGCTCTAGGTCCTGCAAAGGAAGCTGAATCAGCTTCATGAGTTGAATCTGCTGCGGCGAGAGTTTTTGACTAAGTTTCTGGCTGAGTGTCTGCTTTATCATCGTGGTCGTTCTTGATGGCTTGAGTCACGAAGATACAACACAATTTTATTTAGTGGCTTGGTTTTTGATAAAAGCGCGAATTTTTTTTACGAATTGACAAAATACAGGTTGCTGTCGCCATAGCTTAGAAAACGGTAGTCGTTGTTTAGTGCATGCTGATAGACCTTTCTCCAATCTTCGCCTATTCCAGCTGCAATGAGCATAATCAGGGTTGATTTTGGTTGATGAAAGTTTGTAAATAGTGCTTGTACGACCCGAAATTTGTATCCTGGGATAATCAGCAGGGAAGTTTTGGCGTAGGCTTTTCCTCCGTTTAATAAATCTTCGAGTGCTTTCCAGGCTTGTTCTAGCGAAATGTCTTGCGGTAGAGTTAGGGCATCCCATTGATCGAGATTCCATTCAAACGACTCAGGTTGAATGAGGGCTTTTACACCCATCCAATAAAGCGACTCCAAAAAGCGTATGCTGGTTGTGCCTATGGCTACCCTCAAGCTCGAAGGCTTTTTGAGTGCATTTAGGATATCTTCGGTGATAACCATTTCTTCACTGTGCATTTTGTGATTTGCCAGGTCTTTTTCTTTTATGGGTAAAAATGTTCCACCACCAACATGAAGCGTTAAGGCTTGAGTAGAGATGCCGTTTTCTTTGAATCCCCGCATGACCTCCTCTGTGAAATGCAGTCCAGCTGTGGGTGCGGCTACCGAACCTTTATGATTAGCAAATATGGTTTGGTACCTTTCAAAGTCATCCTTATCGACATTTCTTTTGATGTATGGAGGAAGTGGCACCTTTCCCGCAATATCTAATATCTCCGCGAAGGCTAAGTCTCCATTCCATTGGAAATGAATTAAGAAAGTCCCTTCTTCTCTTTTTTCGATCGACAAATTGAGTTTAATATCATTGGTCAAAGCGATGCTTATTATCCCTTCTTTCCAGTGTCGAGCACCGCCAACGAGACAGCGAAAAACAACCGCATGCTTTTGTTGCATTACCTGTTCAACGCTTTGTCCTTGGGGAGCTTCCAGACAAAAGATTTCTATGATGCGATTGTTTTTAGGAACTACAGCGTGCAAACGAGCCATTACTACTTTCGTCTCGTTGAAATACAAAGTCGCCCCTTCGGGAAGTAAACGAGGAGCCTCGTGAAACAGGTGGTCAAAAATTTCTCCGTTTTTATACACCAATAATTTCGAAGAATCTCTTTGGCTTAGAGGTGATGAGGCAATTTTATGCTCGGGTAAGTCGTACCGAAAATCTTCGGGCGAGGGTAGGGCTATCATTCGTTAAACTTTTGGACAAAAATAAACGATCTCGAGTGCTCGTGAAATATTAAAAAAATCCTAAGCGAGATTAGGTATTTCAGCCGCAAAAAAAGTGTACCTTTGCGACCCTCTAAAACACTTCAACGTCCTAGAATGAGCGATCCCATTAAGCATGAATGCGGCATTGCAATGCTGCGCCTTCGGAAGCCTTTAGAATACTACCACGAAAAATACGGTAGCTATTTTTACGGAATAAACAAAATGTATCTATTGATGGAGAAACAGCACAACCGCGGCCAAGATGGCGCCGGTTTCGCCTCCATTAAATTTGACATGGAGCCCGGACAGCGCTATATTTCCCGTTATCGATCTGTTGATCAAAAGCCTATACAGGATATTTTTTCACACATCACCAAACGCATTGAGGGAATTTTGAAGGAGTATCCTAATCATCCGGATCAGGTGTCTTGGTTAAAGGAAAATCTCCCGTACCTGGGTGAAGTTTATCTTGGACACCTTCGCTACGGAACCTTTGGCGGTAACACGATTGAAAGTTGTCATCCGTTTCTCCGACAGAACAATTGGATGAGCAGAAATTTGATATTGGCGGGTAATTTTAATATGACCAATGTCAATGAGCTATTCGGACAGTTGGTCGACCTGGGTCAGCATCCTAAAGAACTTGCAGATACAGTGACCATCATGGAAAATATCGGCCACTTCTTGGATGAGTCGAACGAAAAACTCTATCGTAAATTCCGCAAAAAAGGCTACAGTAAAAAGGAAATATCACC
>REDE01000003.1 GCA_007693635.1 Flavobacteriales bacterium
GGCTAGTTTGGTGGCGGATATTGAGCAGCGACTGCAAGCAGATTTAGTCTTACCTCCGGGGTATCGGATTCAGTATGGTGGGACTTTTGAAAATTTACAGAAAGCGAAGTCGCGACTATCCGTAGCTGTACCCATTGCTTTGATAATGATTTTCTTGTTGTTGTATTTTGCCTTCGGAAAGGTCAAATATGCATTGATGATCGGTTCTTCAGTACCATTTTCCGCCATTGGTGGGGTGGCGGCTTTGTATTTGCGGGACATGCCATTTTCCATCTCTGCAGGAATTGGCTTTATTGCTCTATTTGGAGTTGCCGTTCTCAACGGAATAGTCTTAATATCAGCCATCAACCAACTACGTGACGAACGGGGGATGGACGTACGTGAAGCGGTGATTCTCGGTTCAAAATCCCGTTTGCGACCGGTATTAATGACCGGCTTGGTGGCGGCATTGGGTTTCATTCCAATGGCCCTGAGTACCTCTGCTGGTGCTGAAGTACAAAAGCCTTTAGCGACCGTAGTTATCGGGGGTATTGTCTCCGATACAATTCTCACCCTTTTACTTTTACCCATTATGTACCTGCGTTTTCCAAAAAGGCCACGACTCAATGTTTCGACGCTGGGAATGATTGCGCTGCTCATTCTTCCTGCGGGTTTGTTTGCGCAGGATGGATGGAGTTTAGAAACCGCTAAAAAGATGGCGGCCGAGGCCCATCCCATGCTGCAAAATGCAAGGCTTCGTGAATTACAAGCTTCTGAAGAGCGCAAACGAGCGGTGCAAATGGATAAATTTGACGTGAGTTACCAGTACGGTCAATTTAACACCCGATTGTACGATTACTACATCGAAGCCAATCAGAACTTTGGAAGTATTTTACAACACATCAAACGCGGTGCTTATGCGCGGGATTTGCAGGATTTACGCGAGTCTGAGCGTGTGCTAACTCAGCGACAACTCAACTTGCTCGTAGAGTCGGCATGGTACGAATGGCTCACCCGTAAGGCATCCCTTCAGGCTGTTAATAAGGAACTTGCTCGACTAGAAAGTTTTCTCGAACGCATTACACTTTTGGGCGAATCGGGCGAAATAAGCATGCTTGAAGTCCAGGTTTTTAGGGCTCGATTGGCCAGTTATCGCAATTTGAAGGAGCAGCAAAACTTACTTTACATTCGGGCAACAAATGAGTTAAGGGTTATCACGGGGTATCAAGGCGACATGAATACGGGGTTTGATGACTTGGACATTCTGCCACTGCCTTTGCTTTCTAGTCCTCTGCATCCCGATATCCTAGCGGCGGAAGAAAAAGTTGTGCAGGTGGAAGAGCGGACCAAGCAGATAGAGCAAGCCGCATTTTTTCCTGATCTCACTGCGGGATATTTCAATCAGGAGATTGAGGCTGTTCCGAACTTTCAGGGTGTGATGGTTGGTCTGCAGTTTCCTCTTTGGTTTCGGCCGCAGCGCGCGCGCATTCAGCAGGCCAAACTTCAGGTAGAAATTGCGCGGAATGATTTCGAATTTGCCAAGAAAAATCGCGAGCGAGAACGCGATGACGCTGCGGCAGAGGTTGCTGCACAACGCAGTCAATGGGAAAATTACGGCGTGCTGGCACGGGAGCAAGCTGAAAAAATTGCCGACGCGGCCTTTTTGAGTTACGAAAGTGGGGAGATCGACTTCTTTCAGTTGGCTGAAGGACTGCGAACCGCCCTTGAGTTGAATATAGAGACTTTGGAAATTATTAATCGGTATAATCAGGCGGTTATACGGTTTGATTTTTTCACAACAGATTAGTGGCTGGCTAGAAAGTCCGATAGCTTCGTTACGCTCGGATGAAAATCAAGTCATTTACTTTAGTAAACTCCTTGATTTTCCCCCGATAGCTATCGGGGTCGCAAGCCTCGCTCTCGAACTTTCTAGCTCCGTCACATTGACTTTTGAAAAAATGATTAACGATTGAACATTAAAAATAACTAGCATGAAGAAGGTATTAATTGTATTAACGGTTATCGCATTAGGATCATGTGATTCTGGTAATATTCGGCATGATCACCACCACGATCATCACGATCACGATTTTGTGGAGGTTAATCAGGATCAAAAAGATTTGGCGGGTATTGTTACCGGCAGGGCGGAGGTTCGGAATTTAAGTTTGTATTTGGGATGTTCCGGCATGGTGGATGTTCCGCCGGAGAGTAGGGCAGACATCAGTGCTCCGCTCGGAGGTTTTGTCCGTCGCGCCCCGCATTACGAAGGAGCTTTGGTTAATAAAGGCGAGGTATTGGTGAGTTTGGTTCATCCAGATTATATCCGTCTTCAACAAGAATATCTCGACGCCGAGAGTCAGCTTAAATTTCTTGAAGCGGATAAATTGCGTCAGGACAAATTGGTAGAGGGTGAGGCCGCTTCCAAGAAGCGATTTCAGGAGATAGAAATGAATTACACCTCAATGAAGGCTCGTAGGGATGGATTGGCGGCACAGTTGCGCGTCGCGGGTTTGAGTCCGCAAACGGTTAAGCAAGAGGGTATTCAGGAACTGGTTCACTTACGAGCGCCATTTTCGGGGATAATTTCTATGGAGTCAGTGAATTTAGGCAAGCAGGTAGGACCTGAGGAGGTTTTGTATCAGATGTACGATCCTGATCATATGCACATCGAACTACAGGTGTTTCCAAGGGATATTGATAAATTGGCAAAGGGGCAGAAGATTCGCTACAAAATCCAAGGGAGTAAGGATTGGAAAACCGGGCATATTGTGCTCCTTGGTGGTGGAGTTCATCCTGAGCTACGCACAATTCGCGTTCACGCACACCCCGATGAAGACGACCGAAGTCTGCGTCCTGGGACTTTCATTCAAGCCGAGATTGAGGTAGATGCCAAGGAGGTGTTGAGTTTGCCCGAAACGGCCTTTCACGTTGAGGAGGATAAATACTTTGTATTTGTAGAACGCGAAGGAGGTTTTAAGCGAATTCCGGTGCGTGTTGGTCGTAAATCCGGGGGCTTTGTCGAGCTGCTTCAGCCATTAGATGAAGTTGTGGTGATTGAGGGCGCTTATTATCTGGTAGAGGTTGATGAAGCGGAGCATGATCATTGAG
>REDE01000008.1 GCA_007693635.1 Flavobacteriales bacterium
GACATCCGGTCACCATAGCGAGCATCAAAACCACCGGCAGAAAAATCTACCCGTTCAATCATATCGGTATTGATAAAGCTCAAACCCTCTTGTTGGCCATTGCGCACAAGAAAGGGTCGATAGACTTCAATGCCGTTTACATAGACCAGGTTTTCATCAAAATTCCCACCCCGCACCGAATACTGTGAGCTAAGTTCATTTCGTGAACTAACCCCGGCAAAGGTACGCAAAATACCTTCCACGGTTCCCGTAGGCCCCACAAACGCCTCAATGGTTTTTACGTCAATCGCCGTTTGATTATCCAACCTATTTCGCGCTGTTACATCCACAGATTCCAAATCAGTGCTGGATTTGAATAAGCTGATTTTTAAGGAATAAACCTTCTTAGGCTCTATGAAAACTTCAACACTGTCAGGGTGGTGATTATTTGCCTGGAAGAACACGATTTGTTTTCCCGACTCTTGGGTTAAAAGGGAGAAATTACCTTTAGGATCAGAAAGGGTAGTATCCTTTGCCAAAATTATTTTAGCACCAACTAGAGCTTTTCCATTGGTGGTTTTAATGGTTCCTTCCACAATGGATTGAGCCGATGCAAAGGAAGAAATGAAAAGGCAAAGAATTACCAGCCGGTTTCTGGCCATACTTATTTTTTCAATGATTCAAATAATTGATGCCAAGCAAATGGGTTTGATAACGACATCATCATGGCTGTTCCTCCCGACATACCTCCATAGCGTGTTCGGTCATAGTAGTAGTTGCTTTGCTGACGCATCATTACTTTTCCTAATTCACTGGGGTCGTAGCCCATAGCAGCGGCTCTTTCTCTGAGTGCTGCGATTGCTAAATTTCGGTAAGCAAGGTCAATATCGGTTGTGGGAACACGAATAGACATAAATTCAGATTTTAATCTGTCGGGAGAGGGCCATGGGTAAATGATTACTTGACTCAAATAAGTGGTATCTCGCTGAAGACGAATTTCCACCAGATAGCCTTTTTTATCGCGCTTTAATGAATCTGGAATGTAGAATTTCTCGCGTTTGAAACCTATTACACTAAATTGAACGGTATCTCCGGGCATAATAGCAATTGAGAAGAAACCATCGTCGGCGCTTACTGTACCTTGTTGCCTTCCCGGTATATAAATATTGACATTGGGGATGAGCTGAGGAATACTATCGTTACTCATTACTACGCCATTGAGTTGAATCGGTTGATTCGAACGACTTTGTGAAAACAAAGTAGGCCCTACAAAAACGAAGGTTAAAAGAAGGTAAATTAGGGCTGGACGACGATTTTCCATGATCTTTCAGTCTTGTTGTTACAATTATCCCAAACACGCACTTTTAGGGTGCTGGTGCCACTCGGCAACCGATTGTCAAAGGTATAAAACATCACGTTACCTTTTGGTTCATATTCCATCAAAATCCACTGATCATTTACAAAGGCTTCGTACTTGCCAATTCCGGAAAAATCATCACTTATATGTATCTTGATAGGGGAGTTGTTTTTCAACACAAAACCATCAGAAAAATTGATTGGATATACCTTTGGAGCAATGGTGTCGGCCATTATGCTAAATTCTCCGAAGGTTTTGGAGTTCGACATTAAATGGATATTGGTATTATCATCGGCCCCAATGCTGGACCATGAACTTCCGGGTTTTTCTCTACGAACCATAATCATTTTTTCGCGAGGAACACTGCTGTCGATAATTTCTCTACTGAAAAAAATCGATACATTGCGGTGAATTGGTATGTCAAAACTTCCAACGCTAAAGATTGGTGCCAAACATTGCGTGCAAGCAGGATAAACGCTATATTCAATTCGAGCGTCTTGATAAAGCGAAAAGGGAGCTAAAATCGCTCGCATACCTTGATCGCTTACGGAGTTGAGCATGTCGTATTGCCAAACGCTTCCGTAGGGATAGCTCTCTGAAAAATCTTTACAGTCAATTATCAATGGAATTTTCACAAGCGTTTTGTTGCCATGGAAGTCCAGGGCTTCTATCTGCAAGTCAAAGGAATTAGTATCAGTAATGTGCAACACTCCACGGTCGGTTTTTTCAGGATGCGCATCGAGATTGTAGTTGTTGGGTTTAAATAATCGGTAAAAGGTTTGACCTTTATTTTTTTTTGCAGCATAATCGATGAATCCGTTGATATAGCGCGACTGATCGAAGCGAATACCATCGGCTTGAAAGCTGAAGAAGGCCTCGTCGTCTTTTTTTACGACCACTCGGTAAATACCGTTTTTATTCTGCGAACCATCTTGATGGTCGTAGCCCTGAACACCTACGGCAAATGTGTTGTGGATACTAATAGGGGACCTCCCTACCGGTAGATATACACCATTTGGTCCGGGGGCAATATCCACGGTTTTTTCATCGCGAATAAACCCACGTTGATCAATTTCGTAGAGTTTTACTCTAAACAATTTTGGGGATCGACTGTCGCTTACTGGCAATCCAAACAAAAGTGGGTTTAGTGCTCGTTCTCCACCTTGGTCGCGAATTTCAAAGTGCAAATGCGGCCCGCCCGAACCACCGGTATTTCCACTTAAAGCTATGGTATTTCCTTGTGATACTGGTAATTCCCCTGCATTGGGGTACAGCGTTAGTTCAAAGCTTCTCTTTTGGTATTGGTGCTGTCTAACATATTCTTCAATTTCTTCATTAAATCGCTGAAGGTGTGCATACACGCTCATGTATCCGTTGGGGTGCGTGATGTAAATGGCTTTTCCGTAGCCTGAAGTAGAAACGTTAATACGACTTACATAGCCATCGGCGGCGGCCAACACACGTTTTCCTTCCTGTCCTTGGGTTTTTAAATCTAAGCCGGCATGAAAGTGATTGGAACGCAACTCACCAAATGTGCCACTTACGTAAAGAGGAATGTCTAAGGGCGATTGAAAGTAATTTTGAGGGTACTTTTGCCCAAACGATAGCAATGTCGTTGAAACCAATCCGAGAATAAATAAACCTTTTCGCGCCATAGGTGTAATCTACCAAAATAAACGCCAAACATACCTTTATAGTGTCAAAGCTCCAACCCAACTCGCATTTTTTTATTATTGATTTTTCTAACAA